>JBBITI010000078.1:10268-10793 GCA_037440885.1 Dehalococcoidales bacterium
TGCGGCCGTAGTTCCCAGACGGGACACTTAACGTGTTAACTTCGGCACGGAGAGGGTCGATACTCCCCATACCCAGTGTCCATAGTTTACAGCGTGGACTACCAGGGTATCTAATCCTGTTTGCTCCCCACGCTTTCGGGCTTAAGCGTCAGTAACGACCCAGGAGGCCGCCTTCGCCACTGGTATTCCTCCCGATATCTACGCATTTCACCACTACACCGGGAATTCTACCTCCCCCTGTCGCACTCCAGCTTGATAGTATCGAACGGCCCCTCCCAGTTAAGCCGGGAGATTTCACATTCGACTTACCAGGCCGCCTGCGCCCTCTTTACGCCCAATAAATCCGGATAACGCTAGCCACCTACGTTTTACCGCAGCTGCTGGCACGTAGTTAGCCGTGGCTTATTCCCCAGGTACTGTCCTTACTCCTCCCTGAGAAAAGAAGTTTACAACCCGAAGGCCTTCTTCCTTCACGCGGTGTCGCTGGGTCAGGCTTTCGCCCATTGCCCAAAATTCCTTGCTGCT
>JBBITI010000079.1:0-10701 GCA_037440885.1 Dehalococcoidales bacterium
TATCGCCTCGGTTTTTTCGTAAATCAGGTAACATTTTTGAACCTGGATTTCCGCTGCGTTAACTCACGGGTATAAAATCTCTCCGTAGCCCGGATAATAATGCGTCGATCAGCAGTTGGCAATCGGCGTTAATACGGGTATCATTGTAAAAAATATTTATCTCCGGGGGTGAGTATGAAGGGAGGGTATGCCGGCCGGGTCCTCTGGGTCGATTTGACTCGTAAAGTCATCCATGACGAACCTGTTGAAGAGGATCTGCAACGACAATTTATTGGCGGTTATGGAATCGGTGCTCGTCTGCTTTTCAGCCGGCAGCGTTCCGGGGTCGACCCACTGGGTCCGGAAAACACCCTCGGTTTTCTCACTGGCCCCCTTACCGGAACCGCCGCTATCTCCGGAACCCGCTTTACCGTAGTCGGCAAATCGCCTTTGACCGGTTGTTGGGGTGACGCTAACTGTGGTGGTTCTTTCGGTGCCTTCCTTAAATTCGCCGGTTTCGATGCCATCTTTTTCACGGGCGTTGCCCCGCAACCCGTCTACCTCTTTGTGCATAACGGCACCGCTGAATTACGCGACGCTGCCCATCTCTGGGGCAGGGATACATATGCTACCGATGATCTTTTAAAAGCAGAGTTGGGGAAAAATGTCGCCGCTGCTTGTATCGGTCCCGCTGGCGAGAAGCTTTCGCTGGTCTCCGGTATCGTCCACAACAAGGGCAGTGTGGCGGGACGCTCCGGCTTCGGTGCCCTGATGGGTTCCAAGAAGCTGAAAGCAGTGGTGGTCGACGGAAGCGCCAGGGTCCCCGTCGCTGATGCAGACCGCCTGCTGCGACTTCGCCGCAAGTACCTGCGACTCATGGGTCGCCAGTTGGCGATGATGCGGAAGTACGGCACTACCTTTGTCACCGTCAATTCGATATTAACCGGTGATTCCCCTATCAAGAACTGGAGCGGTGACCCGCTTTTCGATTTTAAGGATGCGAAATCACTCGAAGGCGATGCCTTCGTTGCCCGGCAAATGAAAAACACCGGTTGTTACAAATGTCCTGTCGGTTGCGAAGCCTTGATGCAGGCCGGGCATGGCGCCTATCGCTATGACGCCGGCTCCTTCCGCCCGGAATACGAGACGATCGTTATGCTGGGATCGAATTGCATGGTAAGCGACGTCGAAGCGATTATCAAGGCCAATGATCTCTGTAACCGGTACGGTATCGATACCATTTCCACCGGTGCCATTATCTCTTTTGCCATGGAATGTTATGAAAACGGGTTGATCACTTCTAAAGATACCGGCGGTATCGAAATGACCTGGGGTAATCATCAAGCCCTCGTGGCTATGGTCGAAAAATTAGCCCGGCGTGAAGGTTTCGGCGATATTCTGGCGGACGGTGTCCGGGTGGCCGCCGCGAAAATCGGGCGGGGAGCTGAAAAATATGCCATCCATATCCAGGGGCAGGAAGTGCCGGGACATAATCCGCTGGCCAGTATCAATGTCACCACCACTTACATCACCAATGCTACCCCGGCTCGCCATACCCAGGGTTCCGAGGAACACCACAGTGAAGGACTGTTGCCCCGTTTCGACCGGAAGGTCACTACTGGCCGCGCGCCGCTTCACGTTCGGGGCAGTAATTTCCAGCATTCCCTGATGGCTTGCGGTATGTGCCTTTTTGTCAATATGACCCTGCCCCATGTCGACGCCATGGCTGAATTTCTCAGTGCCGTTACCGGTTGGGACATCACCACCGAGGAATTGGTACGCACCGGTGAGCGTATTGCTAACCTGCGTCAGGCTTTCAATATCCGGGAAGGACTGCATCCGCGCCAGTTTAAAATACCCGGTCGGATACTGGGTATCCCGCCGCACACCCGGGGACCGCTAGCCGGAAAAACCCTGGATGCTGAGACTATGGTTCGTGAATATCTTACACTGATGGATTGGGATCCGGAAACGGCTAAACCGGGCCGGCAAAAGCTGATCAGCCTGGGTCTGACCGATATCGCCGAAACGTTATGGCCCGAATCGTAATACCGTATTGTTATACCCGGTTGTTCATTTATAAGCGCAATACAGGAGGAAGTCATGGAACTGGGACTGAATGGGAAGGTAGCCCTGGTGACTGGCGCCGGTAGCCAGACCGGTTTTGGTAAAGGTATCGCCCTGGCTCTGGTTAAAGAAGGATGTGACCTTATCGTCAATGACACGAAGCTGGAGGGTGCCGAACAGACTGCGGTCGAAATCCGGCAACTGGGTCGTAAAGCTGTCGCTGTCAAAGCTGACGTTACCAACCTGGCGGACGTGGAAAACATGGTCAGGGTTGCGCTGGGAAGGTTTGGCCGGATCGACATCTTGGTCAATAATGCCGGCATCGGCACCCCACCCAAACCGTTCGCCGAATCGACCGAGGCTGAATGGGCTTTAGGTGTGAATGTGAACCTGATCGGCGTCATGAACTGTACCCGGGCGGTATTGCCGCACATGCTCTCCCGTAAAAGCGGCAAGATCGTCAGCATGTCGTCGATTGCCGGATTGAGTGCAACTCCTTCGGGTGCTATCTACGGGGCAGTTAAGGCCGGTATCGTGAACTTTACCGCTAGTTTAGCCATGGAAGTCTACTCTTCCGGGATCAACGTTAACTGTATCGCCCCCGGTTTGGGTGCCACCGGTTTTCACCAGGCCGCCGGCTTCTCCGAGGACTATATTAAGAATCGCGACCGCATGGCCGCCGACGGTAAGACCACCACGCCGCAAGACATCGGGAACGCCGTCGCCTTCCTGGTATCGGATGCTGCTGTGCGCATCACCGGGCACTGTCTGGTAGTGGCTGGTGGTCTCATGGCCCGATGAAGCTTATATTATTTTCCTGATATCGCCGGTTTCCGCCGGGGGACGCGGCGGCCGGGCAAACATTACAAGGACTACGGCTAGTAGTAGCAGTCCGATGCATATGTTGAAGGCAGTCGAATAACTGCCGGTCCGGTCGAAAATCCAGCCGACCATGATCGGCGCCAAAACGCCGAACGGCATCATCATCAGAGTAGTGATACCCTGGATAGACCCGATGCTCTTTCGTCCGAAGTAGCGCACGCCGATAGCGGTATACAGCGGGATACTGGCGGTAAAGCCGAAATAATAGAAGATTAGAAATATCTGGGCAGTGACGGTATTGTGCATAAACTGGTAGATGACGATGCCCAGCGCGGTTACCAGGTAAGTACCCACAGCGATAAACCGCATCCGGTTTTTTCCGAGTCGGTCGGATAAATAGCCTGTCAGCAGGCGGGTGGGAATCGCCAGCGCGCTGGCTATGGACATCATCAAAGCTGCCCGGACGGGAGCGATACCCATGTCCGTCAGGAAAGGTATAAAGTGGACGAGTAGCGGCATGATCGCCATATTGGCAAAGGTCCAGGCGGCGATAAAGAGCCAGTAAGAGTGCGTTTTAATAGCTTGCCTCAGGGTGAACTCGTACTCCTGGACATGGGTGGCATACTCGATCCCCTTTCTGATCATCTTGCCTTTATCCGGTTCCGGTTCGGGCGGAGTGGCCACTCCATCCGGTAGCAGTCCGTAGTACTCTGGACGCTGCTGCTTCACGAAAAACCAGAGCAGCGGTAGTCCTACGGTGATCATTACCACGCCTCCCAGGAGGCAGGTCATCCGCCAGCCGATATTGCCTATGAGTAGCGCGATTAAAGGAAGCACGGCCATGGTCGCCAGCCCTTGCATGAGGGCGCGGACGCTCAGGGCTATCCCTCGTTTCTTCACGAACCAGTTTGAAATGGCTTTGTCTATGGGGATGGTCAAACCGGCGTTCATTCCGGTTCCCAGGATGACGCCCCAGACCAGGTAAAAAGCCCAGAGCGAATTAACGAACCACATCAGGATGAGACCCAGTCCAATCAGGAAGATCCCGAAAAGCATGATCCAGCGCGGTCCGAAACGGTCGGTTAGCCAGCCGATGATCGGTGCTTCCAATCCGCCTTCGAAACGGCCGATGCTCGCCGCCACAGATGTAACTGCCCGGCTCAGATTAAGATCTGCTGCAATCGGTTTGAAAAGAGCGGAAAAACCCTGGGTGTAAAACCCGTGTCCCCAGAAGGTGACGAATCCGGTTGCGAAGACAAGCCACCAGCCCTGGAAAATCCGGGCCGGTCTTTTGTCTTTCATTCCCGTCGCCTGGTTATTCATCGTCAAACCTGGATATGAAAAAGATGGCTTTGTGGTTATGGCCTAAAAGAATAGCACAGTCGATGATACTTGGCTATTCGAATCACGGCGAAACGTAAAAATAGCAGGAACTCATGAGGGACCCGTTCATGTAGTATTTATATCAGGTTTTCCTGGTAGCGCCCGAATTAGTAGCTGCTTCAACAATAACCGGATACGGCTGGCACCCTTCGACCGTCTCAGCCGGGAAGATGAAAGCGGGTATACCCCCAACCTGTAATTTTTTATAATCGCGCCGGGTTTGATCGATGCGCTGCAGATACACCTGGTTGGATGTAGCGGCAAGTGCCGACCCCGGATCTAGACCGGAAGTAATAGCGAGTTTGTGGAGGATATCATCATCTTCGATATTTGCCCCTTCTTTCCAGTAAGCATCCATGACCCGGGAACGGAAAATATCAAGTCGCATTTGATCACGCGCGAATTCTGCCATGGCCAGAGCCCGTCGCGTATTGGAAAGTCTCGCCGATGGCTGGATATCGTTAATCCCGAAACGGGCCGCAAACCTTTTGATATACCCGGCCATATCAGTATTGCCCCTTTCAGGGTGCAGTCTCGTCAATTCAATACCGCCCGGAGGTGTCTCTGGATGTAATTCAAAACCATGCCAGCGAATTTCAATATCGAATTCTTCTTCCAGCCTGACCAGACTCGATCGTTCTGCGATATAACAGAACGGTCAGATAAAATCGGAATAAAAATGCACTTCCAACTTGTTCTCCCGCTACAAACAAGATCAATAGTAACAGAATCGTAGCAAATTGCGAAATTGGTGCTGATAACCGGTCTTTGGTTAAAATCAGGTAAAAATTAACGGAATATTCTGAAAATTCAGCTTTCGGGCATTGACATAATCTCGTCTTGAGATTATTCTTGGAGGCAAAAATGGGAGGTGATTCATGCATGGATATTGTGTAAAGTGCCGGGCAAAGAAGGAAATCAAAGGCGCTAAGGCTATTACCATGAAAAACGGGCGGCCGGCCACTCAGGGGACTTGTCCTTCTTGCGGTACCAAGATGTATAAAATAGGTAAAGCCTAGTCGAACCGGTATTATTATTCGGGTTAGCCGGACCTCATCCACGCGGGGTCCGGCTAACGAGGCCATCCGGCATGGAGTAACTTGCTGGTTTCAATAGATCATTTTGGAATCGACTGCAAAAAAGACCGTCATTCACCGGTTGCAGATAGTGTTCAGCCTTTCAAATATTTCCTTTGCATTCGTGATCATTCCTTCAACCAGTTCCTGGATAGTCTGTAATCGTTCAATTCCCGTGATAGCAAGAGAAACGAGGCGGGTAGGGTCTGAAGCGGAAATAGTCTCCCCTTCCGTAGTTTCCGGAATGCCCGCACTGCGAGTTTGTAGTGGTGCGCTATCTTTTAAATTGACCCTTTCCAGTGCTCCTAACCATTCTTCTAGAGGGACTTTCCCGCGCATTTCCTGGACAGCAGCGTATGCTTTCGGATCGACTGAACCGAGCACCCGGCGGATCACCCGGGGATCATCCGGGCTGATCTTTAATATGGCCTCTTTAATGGATGTCTTAAGAGGGCTTTCTTTGGTCAACATAAAAGCTGTACCCATCATCACGGCTTCGGCACCCATGGCCAGGGAACCGGCAAAACTGCGGGCGTCGGCAATACCGCCAGCAGCGATAATCGGGACCTTGATCTGACGAACAGCCCAGGCCAGGTTTGTCATGGTCGGTAATTGTTCCGGACTTTTAAAACCGGTGCCTTCAAGACCGACAATAATGACTGATTGGGCCCCAACATTGATAGCATGAATGGCATCCTTGATCCGGGCAGCTTTATGAATCCATGGTAAACCGGAAGCTACGATACGTGGTGCTAATGAATCGGGCTTGTACATGGCAGTCTCTATCGGGACTTTTTCTTCAATACAAACCTCAAGCATCTCTTCGATGCGGGGGCAAATCCCGAAACTCAAATTTACTCCGAAAGTACCGCGGGTCGCTTGACGACACCTTCGGACATCTTCTCTGAGTTTCTCCGGCGTCCGGGAAACTGAAGCTGTGATTGTCCCGTGAGCCCCGGTATCAGCCACAGCAGCAGCAAATTTCCAATCACCGAATCCGGCCATGGCTCCCTGCAATATCGGATATTTACACCCTAAAAGCTCGGTTACTCTGGTTTTCACCATCGCGCCTCCCCAGTATAAGTTGCTTTCGGTATGTCGAAGCATAACAAAGGACTAACCGGGCGTCAATCGCTTTTATTATCGCCGTGTGTCGGCTCTGGATTGACAGAATACTGTGGTTTATCTAACAATAATCAGGCTTATTGAGGATACTGCAATGACGGTACCGATGCTGGATTATATCTTTCATCCCGGGACAATTGCGATAGCGGGAGTCTCCGATGAGAATGCCCCGCCCAATTCCGGACGCAACTTTCTTAATGTGATTCTGGATGCGGGGTTTCCGGGTAGGATTTATCCGTTTAATAGAAACGGCGGCCGGGTGCGCGGTCTCAAAATTTACAATAGCCTGGCAGAGGTCCCGGATAACATCGATTATTTGATTTCAGCAGTTCCTGCCAGTCAAGCCCCTCAACTAATGCGAGAATGTGTGGCTAAAAAAGTGCGGCTGGTTCATTTTTTTACAGCGGGATTCAGCGAACTGGGTGACGAGATCGGGAAAGGGTTAGAAAATGAGATAGCGGTAATAGCGCGTCAAGGTGGCGTAAGAATCACTGGACCGAATGGAATGGGTTTGCACTGTCCGAGGTCAGGGCTGTCATTCAGTCCGGGGATGCCAGATCAGGATGGGCCATTCAGTTTGCTTTCGCAGAGTGGTAGCCATACCAGTTACCTGGTGCGAGAGGCCGCATTCCGGGGATTGTACACCGGGAAAGCGATCAGTTACGGGAATGCCGCTGACCTGAACGAAGCCGATTTCCTGGATTATTTTGCCGATGATCCGGAAACCGGAATCATAGCCGGTTATATTGAAGGGGTGAAAGACGGCCGGCGTTTTGCCCGTGTTATAAAACAGGCGGCAGGTAAAAAGCCGGTGATTATGTTAAAAGGCGGCACTTCACCAGCAGGAGCGCGGGGTGCGTCATCGCATACCGGATCGATGGCGGGCAGCGAAGTGGTGTGGGACGGACTGTTGAGACAAGCCGGTGCTGTCCAGGTGCAGAGCCCGGATGAACTGGTAGATACGGCGCTCTTTTTCCGTTTTTCTGAGGCAGTGAGAGGGCGGAATATTGCTATCGTGGGATTTGGCGGCGGGGTGGGTGTCTATTCGGCGGATTTGTGCGCCAGGCGGGGACTACATTTACCAGGACTTCCGGAAGAGTTAAAAAACAAGCTCCGGACGGTCTGGCCGCGCAATGCCGGCAGTTCATTGAATAACCCGATTGATCTCTTTGGCGGTGGGCATCAAGGGATCGAACAAACACTGGAGACGATAGCCACTTGGTCCGGGATCGATTACATGCTGGTACATATTCCGCTATATCTGAATCCGGTAGCTTCTGAGCAACTGGTAGAGTCTTACGCTGGCTCCCTGGTTAATCTGGGAGAAAAAGTAAACAAAAAGACCGCCGTGATCATCAATTTTGTATTCTCCGAACAGGCAAACCGGATCGTCGCAAGAGCGCAAGAAGCGCTGGCGAAAGCCGGGTTCCCGGTGTTTTTTTCCATGGAGCGGGCGATCAACGCCCTGGCCAAATTCGTGGATCATCACGACAGGAATAACCGTAATCCGGTTTGAATACGACTGCCGGCACACTCTTTATTTTATGGATGCAGCGAGTGGTAACCGCAACTGACGATCAAGTTCTGACCGGTGATCGCACTCGACTCGTCTGATGCCAGGAAAAGGATCACTGCAGCGACCTCCTCAGGTTCAGCGATGCGGTTCAGAGAATACCGGGCTAGTATTTCTCTCATGTGCTCTTCATAGGAGATTCCCCGGGCTCTGGCGGCCGCTTTCTGGGGATTTTCAAACCGGTCGGTCCGGGTGGCTGCGGGACTGAGCGAATTGACCCGGATATTGTGTTGGCCGACTTCCATGGAGAGAGTCATCGTCATGCCGATGATGCCTGCCTTGCTAGCCGGATAAGGCCCCAGAAACGGGGCCCCCAGTACACCGGCGATGCTGGAGATATTGATGATACTGCCGGTCTTACGGGGGATCATATTTTTCAAAGCTTCCCGGCAACACAACATCGTACCGGTAAGATCGATAGCTACCGTCTCGTTCCAGCCTGCCAGGTCCATGTTAACGATGGGGCCACCGCCCCGTCCCCCGGCATGATTGTTGACCAGGACATCAATCTTCCCGAAATCGCGAACAGTTTCCGCCATCAAATGGATAACCTGCGTTTCGCTGGAGACATCGCACTGAACAATTTTAGCGATCCCCTTCTTCGTTTTTATCTCGTCGGCGACTTCTTCCAATCTAGCCCGGGTACGCCCCACCAGAACGACCCTGGCACCTTCAGCGGCGAAGACAAGGGCAGTCGCCTTTCCGATGCCGGTGCCGGCACCGGTTACAACAGCAACGCGATCATTTAATCTTTTCATGACACACTCTCCTGCATACGAGTCAATCTTCGCGCCATAATTATAGCGGTCAAGAGGCGGATATATTATCGTCTATGATGACGATTTATCCAGGTTGTATTGATTGAGAAACTTACTACACTGATAGGCAGGGTGTCAATCTTCAGGATACTTGGTTATCCCCGGGACATCTTTGACGATACACCGGTTAAAAACCAATGCAAAACTGATAAAGTGATTTTTCCGCTGAGCTGGAGATATTGTTAGTTCAACCTGTTAATTACGAGGGCAGGCGATAAAAGCAGACACTCAGCGGGGAATCTACCTTTGTATATTCGAAAGGCTTACCGCGAACGGCGGCGAAGTGCAGGTTAGAAATGTTGATACTTCGACGGGCTCCCCGATAAATGTGGATTGGGACAGGGTAATTGTGCAAAACGCAATGACTAGACTGCCGTCCAACCCAGGTAGATAAGGGTTGCGGAGATAACGAAGAGGAACCAGTAGAGAGCGGGGATGGGGCCCCACCACGTCCGGTGCCACCAGATTTTTCCTTTGCGGAAATTCCTTATTCCGTAGTGGGGGTTGCAGACGAACCAGAAAAAATCTTCCAGAAAGACCAGGCCGACATAAAATCCAAGCAGGAGGCTTTCCAACCGCCAGTTCCAGGGAACAAAAAAGGCGGGTAGGTGGACAAAAGCAATGAGAAAAACGGTCATCAAGACGTGGTAACCGGTGACCGGCCGGCCGCCGGTAAGTTTAACCATAATACCAGATTTGATGCGCCAGGTAGGCAAACGCGCCGCCCAGCCGTCCGGGCCTTCGATCTGGATTTCCCAGAGTGCCAGAAGGACAGCGAGGAAAACCATAAAAGCCAGCAGAGCAAAAATCACGGGTTAACTATACCACTACCTCATGTAATTATGCGATGGGGATCAGTATAAACAAACAC
Organism: Dehalococcoidales bacterium; assembly: GCA_037440885.1. Taxonomy (GTDB): domain Bacteria; phylum Chloroflexota; class Dehalococcoidia; order Dehalococcoidales; family UBA2162; genus JBBITI01. Next base: position 9,715 of record JBBITI010000079.1, read on the forward strand.
ATATATAGATAGATTGGTAGTTGTAATCTTCATGCCCTATCTTGCATTCTTTACCGGTCGTAATCAATAATCCGATTGGAATGATGCCCTGATAAATAGATCGCCCAAAGACTACATTTTCATGCGGGGTAGGTTTATAGCAGAAGAAGGATTCAGGAAGGCCTTTGTCTTATGTTTTGTTTAAAAGATTCGCTGGTGTTATCATGTAGAACACTAGATACTGAATAATAATGAAATGAAGCCTGGCGACATAATATCATATCTACAGATGTGCTCGGAAGAAGGGGTAAATCTCCAACGTGGTATGAATTATCACCTAGATGAAAGTTATAGCGTTATCCTGATGAGTCTACGCCCAAATGCCCCATACTCCGATAGAGTTGAAAATGAAGGTCGTATCTTAATATATGAAGGACATGATATTTCGAAAATTCAAACGAATTCAATACCGAAAAACGTTGACCAACCCATGAAAAATCCAAGCGGTACTTTAACCCAGAATGGTTTATTTTTTGAAGCTGCTCTCAGATATAAACTGGGGAAAAGTAAAGCAGAATTAGTGAAGGTATATGAAAAACTCCATGCTGGCATTTGGGTTTATAATGGCCTTTTTTATTTACAAGATGCCTGGCAAGAAAATAGTAACTCAAGGTTGGTGTTCAAATTCAAATTGGAATTAACAGAACAACAATTGCCCAATATTCGTAATTCTAATCTAGGAGTAGTACTCACCCATGAAAGGCTAATTCCATCTACAGTTAAATTGGCAGTATGGGAAAGAGATAAGGGCAAGTGCGTTTTATGTGGTAGTGCTGATAACCTCCATTTTGACCATATTATTCCGTACTCTAGAGGAGGTTCGTCTTTAGTAGCAGAAAATATACAGTTACTATGTGCAAGACATAATTTAGCTAAGCGGGATAAGATAGAGTAATATACTGCTCCCCATTAAGACAGAGGTTGAATTAAAAGAGTAAAATGGCTGAA
>JBBITI010000080.1:0-10678 GCA_037440885.1 Dehalococcoidales bacterium
CATGGCAAATAAGCCGTACCGGGTACTCATGACGGTGCCGGTAGACGAAGACATATCTTCTTGAGATGTCCGTTTTATTAGACCACATCTATAAGGTAAGGCTTACAACTTGCGCAGAACCGGAACGGACAGGAACACCAGGACCGTTATCCCTACGCAGGCAGCGGCGATAACCGTCAGGCCACCCCGGGGACCGAGTAATTCGGCGAGGAAACCGGCAAAGACAGCGCCGACCGATACCAGCCCACGGTCGAGACTCATCAAACTCATCACGCGACCGTGATACTCCGGCGGTGATTTTTCCAGGAGTAACGAAGTATTGAGAGCATTGTAAGAAGTGGTCATGCCGCCGGCGATGATCAGGGCGAAAGCGGAGACGGGTAGCCACTCACTGAAGGCTAACATAGCGAGGGCGATGCCGAATATTACGAGAAATGCCATCATTACGATACCCCGGTGCGGCAAACTTTTCCGGGAAGCAAGCGACAGTGAGCCGATGAGGGCGCCGACGCCGGTCAGGGCAAGCAGCCAACCGGCACCGGAACGGCCGATGTGCAAGACATCAAGGGCGATCAGAGGTATGAAGACCTGCTGGTAGGGTTGGGCGAACACGAACAAGACGATAGCCAGACCGACCAGGTACAGAATACTGCGGTTGCCCAGGATATACTTAAAACCCTCGTTCAGGTCGCCGATAAAGGAGTTACAAGTATGGGGTTTACTGGTTCGCAGTGATTCTCCGGGGGAGGTGGGGGATAATTCCCGCATCCGGAACGTTGTCCAGATAACACCCAGAAAGAGAATGGCATTGAACAGGTAGACCTGATCGTAGTCCAGGAAAAGTAAGAGGAATCCAGCCAGGCTCGCCCCGAGCACGCGCATGATGTTCATGGCGGCAGTATTCAATGCCAGCGCGTTAAGCAATATTGCGTCCGGGACAAGGCGGGGGATGAGTGATTGCCGGGCGGGCTGGTTGAAAGCCATCGAAGCCCCGGAGATAAAGGCGGTAACAAAAATCTGCCATATCTGAATGGCGCCGGAAAAGATGAGGAATGCCAGCATCAGGTGCATCAACATGGTCACAGCCTGACTCAGCATCAGAACGCGCCGTTTGTTATAGCGATCGGCAACCACGCCGGCAAGCAGTCCGAAAACGAACTGGGGAATCATGCGCAACGCTATTACCAGACCGACCTGCAGTGCCGAACCGGTGAGTTCCAGGATGAGAAGCGGGCGAACTACCTGTTCCATCCACATGGCGGCTGAGTGTCCCATTTGCCCCAGCCACATATATCTAAAACCCGGATAACGGAGAGCGCGAAAAGTTTCGGGGATGTTTTTTCCGAGCGAAGAAAGCATATTTTTTACTGATTGCGACAACAGGTTGCCCCTTTTGTTTTTATGGGCGATGTTCAAAGCTTCTATTTTATACCACCGTGACGACCGGGGAAAAACTACCAATGAAGAATCGACAGCGACAGATGCAGGATATTTTAATGCATTTATACGGAGAAAGTAACTTGAATTAAATGAAGTATCACTACATCTGAAAACGGGACCGATATACCGGTTGCTCGAAGTAGTTTGACCGATTATCAGGGTAGTGTTAGACTTTGCGCACGTTCTAGTATTCCGAGTTAATAGTGAAGATAATACTCAGGTTATTAGCTTTTATCCGGAAACGGTGGCCGGGCCTTCTCCTTGGACTGTTGTGCATTACGGTGAGCACAGTTGGCGGGCTGGTGGTGCCCCGTTTCCTGGGTAACGGTATCGATCATGCCCTCAGTTCGGGCAATCGCACGACGCTCCTGGTATTCGCCGCGATCATACTGGGCACCACTGTTATACGGAGCGCTGCCCGTTTCGGCGATACTTACATTACCCAACTGGTTTCGCAGCAAGCTTCTTACGACATCCGCAAAGCGCTTTACGATCATCTCCAGCACCTCAGCTTTACTTTCTACGATAAAGCCCAAACCGGACAGATCATGTCGCGGGCGACGGTCGACATCGAAGCCGCCCGGATGTTTCTCAGCGCCGGGTTATTGAATCTTTTCCAGATCTTCCTGGTGATTGTTGGGGTCGGGTATTTATTATTTACCCTGAACTGGCAACTGGCTTTAATAACCATAGCTTTCATGCCCCTTATTTTCTGGCAGACACTGTATGTAAGCAACCGTCTCCAGCCAGTCTGGACGAAAGTGCAACAGTTGATCGGTTCTCTGGGGTCTACGCTACAGCAAAACCTGACCGGAGTGAAGGTGATAAAAGCTTTTTCACTTCAGGACCGGGAGAAGAAGAAATTCAATGCCGACGCGGACGGGCTTTACCAGGAACAGGTAACCGCCGCTCGAATCCAGGCGGTCTATACACCTTTGATGACCATGCTGCTCGGTGTGCCTACAGTGCTTGTCCTATGGTACGGAGGACGCCAGGTGATAGCCGGCAACCTGACGATCGGTGGGGTGACACAGTTCATCCTGTACCTGGGAATGATTGCCGGTTTTGTTAGCCGTTTAGGCAATTTATCGGCGATGATATCGCGCACTATATCCGCTGGACGTCGCATTTTCGAAATAATGGACACGGATTCGGATATCAAAGACAGGCCGGGGTCTGTTGACCCGGGACAGCTAAAAGGAGCGGTTTCTTTCAAAAATGTCAGCTTTAGTTACAATGAAAGAGCGCCGGTATTGAAAAATATCAGTTTCGATGTCCAAGCGGGACAACTGGTTGCCCTGCTGGGGGAATCAGGAAGCGGTAAAACAACGATCATCAATCTCATTTCCCGGTTTTATGATGTCACCGAAGGCAGCATCACAATCGATGGCTGGGACATTCGTGATATGACGCTGACTTCATTAAGACGTAATGTGGGAATAGCGCAGCAGGATATCTTCTTATACTCGGCTACTATTCGTGACAACATCGCTTATGGAGTGCCAAACGCTACCCTAGAGCAAATTACAGCCGCCGCGAAAGCAGCTCAGATTCATGATTTCATCGTCAGTCTGCCACAGGGTTACGATACCTGGGTAGGGGAACGGGGGGTTAACCTGTCCGGAGGAGAAAGACAGCGGGTAGTGATTGCCCGGTCTTTACTGGTCGATCCCCGCATTTTGATACTCGATGATTCAACATCGAGTATTGATACCGAGACGGAGCACCTCATCCGTCAGGCTCTGGATAAGCTTATCAAAGGGCGGACTGTTTTCATCATAACCCACCGTTTACCGATTATCCGCAGTGCCGACCTCGTTCTGGTCTTGAAAGATGGCCAGATTGTGGAAAAAGGCACTCATGAAGAATTAATGGCTGTTAACAGCGTATACCACAAGACTTACCAGGAACAACTAGCGGAAAGCAATACATCCGAGATCGATACCGGGAGGCGTAACTGAGATGTACAGCGGGGGAGGACAACCAGGAACCAGTGCGCCGGGCGTACCTTCGTTGCGCAGTGCGATCGATGCCGGAGATAATGATGAAATACTGGGAAAGCTTTACGACAGCCGCATGGTTTACCGGCTTTTCAAGTACCTGGCCCGGGTGAAGAAATACCTCGGCCTGGGAATGATCGGCGTCGTTATCCGCACAGGGGCTAATTTAGTTACACCACTGATAGTGGCAATGGCAGTCAACCGGATCGTAGCCAATAATGTCGACGGTATGACGGTAGCCGCTCTTATCTATCTGGTTCTTCTGGTCATTATCTGGGGAGCCCAGTTTATCGAAACGCTATACCTGTCCTATGCCGGGCAGGGGATCCTGAGATTCCTGCGTACGCAGATGTTCAGTCACCTGAACAACTTATCGATAAGCTTCTTCGACCGCAACAAGGTCGGGAAGATTATGTCCCGGGTACAAAATGATGTCGACCAACTACAAACGCTGGTCACTACCGACTTTATCAATGTAGCGATCAATGCGCTTACCCTGATCGGGATTGCCGCGATCATGCTTGTCATCGACTGGCGGCTGGCATTATTATCTCTGGTTACCCTGCCAGTCCTGGTCGCCGTGATGATAGTCTGGCAGAGCTATGCCCGCCGGGCTTTTATTCAAGCCCGAAGGACCATCGCCGATGTTAACGACAATCTCCAGGAGAGCATCTCCGGTGTCCGAGTGACTCAAGGCCTTTCCCGGGAAAAGGTAAATATCCGCCGGTTTGATGCTGTGAACAAGGCTAATCTTGATGCCAATAAAAAATCAGCCCGTCTCCAGGGTGCAATCATGCCGATTACCCAGATATTGACCGATGCTTCTTATGTTATTGTCCTGGTCTATGGTGGGTTCCAGGTATTGGACGGAAAACTTGCCGTGGGCTTTCTGCTGGCTTTTATGCTTTACATCCAGCGTCTGTCCGGACCGATTCAGCAACTAGCTACCATGTATACCGAGATCCAGCGAGCAATGGCTTCCGGCGTCCGGATATTCGAATTACTGGATGTGGCCCCCGAGATCATAGAACGGGCTGATGCGATAGAGCTATCTCGGGTGCGGGGAGAAATCACTTTGAACAAGGTACGCTTCGGTTACGTGCCCGGAACTGAGGTACTGCACGGAATCGATCTGCAGATAAAACCGGGTCAAACGATAGCTATTGTCGGTCGTACCGGTGCTGGCAAGAGCAGCATTGCCAGCCTGATCACCCGGTTCTATGAAGTCACCAGTGGTGAAATCCTCATCGATGGTCATAATGTTAACTCAGCCACCCAGCAGTCACTACATCGGCAAACCGGGCTAGTACCCCAGGACCCCTTCCTGTTTTCCGGTACTATCGAGGACAATATCCGTGACGGGCGGCTTGATGCCAGTCGTGAAGATGTGATAGCGGCTGCCCGGGAGGCTGGTATCCACGATTTCATTTCCCATCTTGAAAAGGGATATGATACTCCGGTCGGAGAGCGAGGTATGAACCTCAGCGCCGGACAACGGCAGTTAATATGTCTAGCCCGGGTAATCCTGGCCGATCCCCCTATCTTGATACTGGATGAAGCAACATCGAACGTCGATACGAATACCGAACGAATTATCCAGAAGTCCTTGCAGAGTATTGGCAAGGGGCGGACCTGCCTCATCATTGCCCATCGTTTATCAACGGTGGTCGAAGCAGACCGTATCATAGTACTTGATCAAGGTCGGATCGTAGAACAGGGTACGCATCAGGAACTATTAGCACGGAAAGGGCTTTATGCTCAGATGTTTGAGAAAATGGGAAAAACGCAGGATAAGACCGGGGGGTAGTTTTTCCGTATTACGGAACCGGAACACGTTATTCCGGGAAATGAGTATGGAGGGCATCTGATGAAGATCACCGATGTCAAAACCCGTTTGGTAGGAGTGACCAGGCAAAGCTGGCTGTTTGTAAAAATTGAAACTGACGAGGGGGTTTACGGTTGGGGAGAAGGTAGCCTCGAAGGTCAGGAGAAAGCGGTAGCGGCAGCAATTCTCGATCTAAGTCCACGGATCATCGGTCAAGACCCCGGTCCTATAGAGCGGCATTGGCAGATCATGTACCGCCACGGCTTCTGGCGGGGAGGAGTAGTGTTGAATTCTGCCCTTAGCGCAATCGACCAGGCGCTCTGGGATATTGCGGGCAAGAGATATGATATCCCGGTGTATAAACTGCTCGGAGGACCGGTCAGAGATAAGGTAAGGGCATATACTCACGTTTTCAACCTGGAACAGGCGGCGGAAATAGTGGCGGCGGGATATACAGGTATGAAAGCCGGAGGGATGTTTTCCCAGGGAGCGATGGATCCAGGTGAGGTTACCAGAAATCTGGCCGAACGTATACGGAATCTAAGAGAAGTAGTGGGGCCGCAGATCGATATCATGATAGATAACCACGGCCGGGCATGGCCGTCGCTAGCGATCAGACAAATCCGGGCGGTACAGGAAAGCAATATTTATTTTTTCGAAGAACCGGTACCTCCGGACAATCTGGATGCCCTTGCCGAGGTACGCCGGAATATCTCCGGGACAGACCTGGCCACCGGAGAAAGACTGTTCAGCCGTTGGGACTATAAAGAATTGATCGAACGGCAATTGGTCGATATCATCCAACCGGACGTCTGTCACTGTGGGGGTATATCGGAACTAAGGAGAATCGCTGCGGCAGCGGAAACCTATTACATCAGGGTGGCGCCGCATAATCCAAATGGCCCTGTTGCCACTGCTGCCAGTATCCAGCTATCTGCGGCAATCCCGAATTTCGATATTCTGGAATATGCGATACCCGCCCCGGAATACTTAAAAATCGTGAAAAAACCGTTAACACCGCAAGAGGGTTATTTCCTGCTTTCCGATGCACCGGGACTGGGAATTGACCTGGACGAAGAGGCAATGAAGGCATATCCCTACAAGCAAAAGTCATACGACGGTGTGTTCTATAAAGACGGCGGGATAGCAGACGTTTAAAGGCAGGGGTATTTGTTGGTTACAATCCTTAATTGACATCGGATGCGGTTAAATCTAGAATTGGTGCCAATCACAAAGACTGTGAAAAAGTAAATAAGGTTCATACCCAAAAATGGGGCGAGGAGAGTGTTGATATGGCAGAAAAACCAAAAATTTCTCCCGAAGACCGGCAATTCATCGAAGCAATTCAAAAAAAGCATGGCAAGAGTGTGGAAGAACTCCGCCAGGAGCGGGAAAAGAGGCTCTGGGATGCGGTGGAGTTGAAAGTGCCGGACCGGGTACCGGTAATATTCGGCGGGACTTTCTTCGCCTGTAAATATGCCGGGATACCTTATTCAGCGGCGTATTATGATACCGTTGCCTGGAAGAACGCCTTCAAGAAAATGATTGTCGATATGGATCCGGATTCATACGGTTGGGAACCCAGGGAGTCCGGGATAGCCCTTGAAGCGCTTGCATCGAATTATACCCGCTGGCCTGGCGGCCCGCTGCCGCCGAATGTACCTTTCCAGATTGCAGAAAAGGAATACATGAAAGAAGACGAGTATGACTTGTTTCTCACAGATCCCACTGACTATATGATGCGGTACCTGTTACCCCGGGTCTACGGAACACTACAGCCACTTAGTAAATTACCCCCACTGATGGGCTTCGGCGCCGGGATTGAACCGATTGCCCGAATACTGGCCTCACCGGAATTCGAACCGGTAATCAAGGCGATGCAAAAGGCTGGCGAAGCCACTGCCGCCCGAGAGCGGGTACTCAGCTCCATGCCGCAGGAAATGGCTGCTCTCGGTTTCCCGGAACCTTTACCGGCGCGCGGGGGTATCATGCCGCCGTTCTCCAGTTTCAGCAATACCTTCCGGACCTTCAACGGTGTGGTCAGGGATATATACCGGCGCCCAGAAAAACTCAAAGCGGCGCTCCAGTTGATGCTCGATTTCCGCATCGCGCGCGCGGTTCCCGCAGTGAAGCGACCGGGACATCCGACCCTCGGCAGTTCCGGCGAAGCGCACCGGGTATCGGACGAATTCTTTTCCAATAAGCAATTTGAGGAATTTGTCTGGCCGTACTGGAAACAGGCCATGGACAAGACTTATGAACTGGGATATGAAATTATCTCGATGTTCTTTGAAGGGAGACGCGATAAACAACTGCACTATTTCACCCAATATCCTAAACGGAGCATGCTGATTCGCTTTGCCGAGACGGATATTTTCCGGGCGAAGGAAATGCTTGGTGACAAAGCGTGTATCATGGGCAATGTTCCGATTACTATGCTTCAGGTCGCTTCACCTGCGGTAGTGGAGGAGTATTGCAAGAAACTGATCAAGGAAGTCGGGAAGAACGGAGGCTTCATTTTGCGGTGCTCCACCGATTTTACCCAGGAAGCCAAGCCGGAGAATGTCAGGGCAATGATCAACTCAGTAGAAAAATACGGTCGCTATTATTAGTTTCCTGATAGTAAAATCAGCCGGATTTTTCTTCGACCAAGAATAGAGCGAGCCCGGACACACCGGGCTCCTTTTTTATTTTAATGAATTCATGTTTTTCACGGCAGTCTTTGAGAGATACCGTACTGAACGAAGATACCTTTATTGATTATACTCAGATTAATTGCACAAGGAGGTTCGTATGTATAACAAGGTTGTAATGCCCCTGGATGGATCCAAGTTAGCTGAAGTAGCCTTGCCACATGTCGAGGAGTTGGCCCAAAAATTAGGTATCTCGGAAATCATGCTTGTTTCGGTCACAGCACGGTTGAAAGGGGATATTCCGAAAGCTTACACAGCGGAAGATGCTTCCGCCAGAAATTATCACCCGGCACCCGCGGTCGTACAACCACTACCTTTAGGCAGCACTCACATGGGACAAACGGGAATGATTTTTACGGCCAACTTATCTCATCTGACACCGATGCCTGCCAGCATGGGCCGAATGGCGAAAACGGCTTTGAACTATTTGATCAAGATAGGACGGCAACTTGAAAAGAAGGGATTGAATTCCAGTATCAGTGTATTGATCGGTGATCCAGCGGAGGAAATAGTCCGTTTTGCTGAGGAAAAGAAAGCAGATCTGATTGTGATCGCTAGCCGGGGCAAGTCAGGCTTTAACCGATGGGATATGGGGAACATAGCAGAAAAAGTACTCCGAGCGACCAAAATAACCGTAGTACTTGTCAAGCCGCAGACGGATTTTAAGGAAACCAAGCCGAAGCGGCGGGGTACCGCTACTTAGTTAATATCACACAAGTTTTCTCACAGACTTGCAGAAAGCCAGTTCGGGATTCTTCCCGAACTGGCTTTCTGCTTACACTCCAAGACACTGGTTACATGGTATTACCGCCATGCGTCAATACTGAAAGCCTGACCGTGACCGCCGCCATACCTGGCCGAAGCTGTTTCTTCCATGTTGATGACGATGATGTTATAGTCGTCAAATGGATCGTTGCCGCCGGCCGGTACCATGTAATCATCCGGAAGCTCGCGCCACGGCTTGCCCGAAGTTCTTTCAATACCCAGCCACCCGTTGGTGGTAAAGTCCGGCATGCCGCGCAAGCGGTACTTGCTGACCGGTTCAAAACTGTGCTTCCAAATCCATTCATAGATAGACTGCTTGCTTTTGAACCCGTAGTCACAGAGGTCCTGGGCCATCTGTTGCGGCAGGACGAGGGTGAATCCACCTTCCATGGTGGCCCAGATATCCTTAATGAGATATTCCAGATAGTTATGGGGACCGGGAATTCCTTTCACGCCGAGAAACCGGGCAATAGCGCCGTGGCCAGTGCGTTGCAATGAACGATATACTCCCGGCATATGTTGCTGGCCAATACCCCAGCCGCCCATCATGTTCAGGGTCATCAGGACACTTTCGTTTTTCTTGAAGCCCAGTTCTTCATTCAGCCCCAGCCATCCGGGTGGTAAGCCTTCGGCGTATTCAGCATAGATAAAACCGCCGTTAGAGATAGGATTACCCATGGTTATGATGGTCGTAATTGTCTCTTCGTAACCACCGAGGTTCCGCCACATCAAGCTTCCGACGCGGCCGAGGGTCTTGTTAACCGGATTGCCAGGACCAAAGATGAAGTTGGTAACATTCATACCGATTTCTTTGTAGATTGGTCCACTGACGACAAAGGCACCGCCACCGCCCCGGCCGTCGCCGGTACCGCCGCCTGATTCCGCCATCGCCAGAACAACCGGGAAATACTCCGGTTTACAGCCAGCCATTACGGCGTTGACAGCCACCTGTTCCACCGTCGCCGTTCGGTACATCGGCATGAACTCGACTAAGTCACCTTTTTTCCGGACCATCGGCTTTTCGACTGCAGATGCGGGTCCTCCCCGGATTACCATATCACGCTGCAGGGTGATCAACTCATCCGGTTTATGGGAGGTTCCTTTTAACATGGCTGCTACTCGTTCTTCGGTTGGGATCACTACCGGTAAGCCATCGGTGTAGACAGAGAAAGGAGCGCCGAGCAACCGGGGAATTTGTTGGGTCTGGTTATAAAATTCTTCGGCTTCGGGCAGGGTGCCTTCGAAGAGTATGCGCGATCGCTTCGGTGCCCAGTGGCCTTTCTCCTTTTCTTCCGCAGTCAAAGGCCGGGTCAGGGCATCGAGCACCGGTTCCAGAATTGTATGTGCTTCCGAGACTCCGCCAAGAGAATTGCGGGAAGCGACTACAAATCTTAATTTAGGTATGCCGTGGAGTACTGAATCATGTTTTACTTTTTCAGTTTCTTCGTTAAAGACGATCATTACTGTGGGGATACCGGACTGTTCAAGATCTGCTAAATAAGGCAACTGCCTATTTACAGCGCCATGTCACCAGCAGACACCGAGGATGACGGCATCAGTTGTTTTCCGCTCTTCTTCGGTGAGTTCCCAGGGAACGATGTGATACCGTTTTTTAGCAGTCCAGTTGACATTTGGATAATCCGACTTCAGTTTCTTTTCGAGGGGTACCCAGATGTCAGCTTCACCGCAGATGCAGAGGTGGATCGTCTTGCCATCCATGGAATTCAGGCGGGGCGCCAGGGGAAACAGGTCGACCGGTTCCTGATTACCGACAGGATTGAGACACTTGTAAACCTTTTCTGTCATTTTTTCCTCCTGAGTAATTACATTCATCTTATTACGGTAATATAACAGTTTTACGGGACAGGGCGATTATAGTGCAATCCGCGGATTGAAGCAACCCGTAGTTCATGAGGATGAAAAATAAGTCAAGAAGTAATCTTTCCCATCTATGC
>JBBITI010000081.1:0-10388 GCA_037440885.1 Dehalococcoidales bacterium
AAAACCTTGACCACGCCGGCGCCGACAAAATAAAGGGCGGTTGCCGGTTCTCCTTCGTATATAATGATTTCACCCCGTTCGATTTGCTTCTGAAAAACAGCGCGCCGCACCGCCTCGAAGGAATCATTATCGAGGTCGGCGAAGTAAGGCACTTTACGAAGTAACTCAACTGCAACCATTAACCGATCATAACAGGGTATTTTTACCCGGGTACAGGCGAGTCCGGTTATCGTTCCATATCCGGGAGCGTATAGAACCGGCTATCCCTTCTCCAATTCACGAAAATAGCAGGTTTTGTTACCGGTGTGGCAGGTCGGTCCCATCGGATGTGCTTTGATGAGGAGACTGTTTTCTTCGCAGTTGATCCAGACCGACCGTACTTTGAGGTAGTTGCCTGAAGTGGCACCTTTATGCCACATTTCCTGGCGGCTCCGGCTGTAAAACCAGACGTCTTCTTCGGAAAGGGTTTTCGCAACCGCCTCGCGGTTCATGAAACCGAGCATAAGGACGTCGCCGGTATCGGCGTCCTGGACCACTGCCGGTACCAACCCTTTTTCATCGAAATGCAAATCGTTTATATTCATATTAACCAACCGCAGCCAGGGCCTGTTTCAGGTTGATATCACCGCTGTATAACGCTTTGCCGACAATAGCGCCTTCCACGCCGAGTTTGTTCAGGATTTTCAGGTGACTGAGGGAGGAGATACCTCCGGCGGCAATGACCGGTAGACCGATTGTGTCCACCAGGTTGAAAATGCCGGTAAAATTGGGTTCGGTGAGGGTGCTGCCCCGTGCGATGTCGGTATAAATAAACCGTTTTACGCCCGTGGCAACCAGTTGCCGGGCATACTCAACAACATCAAGCACCGTCTCTTTGGTCCAACCATGGATAGCGATAAAACCATCGCGGGCATCAAGGCTGACGATGACGGAGTTCCCGAACCGGCGGCAGGCTTTGGCGACCAGTTGCGGTTCTTCAACCGCTGCTGTGCCCAGAATAATCCGGTCGATGCCAATCTTAAGCAACTTCTCCATCGTCTCAATACTGCGGATGCCGCCGCCGATCTGGGTGGGGATAATCATGACACTGGCAATCTGGGTAATAATATCAATATTCACCGGTTCGCCCCGCGCCGCCCCATCCAAATCCACGATATGCAGGCGGGTGGCACCCATGGACTGCCATCTCAAAGCGACATCCAGCGGATCGTCCGAAAAGACGGTCTCTTGAGCATAATCGCCCTGGTACAGGCTAACGCATCTGCCGCCCCTTAAATCAATTGCCGGGATAATTTCTATCTTTCTACCTCTCTGTTGATATCATTGCGAGACCATCCGCTACCGGCCGGTGTGGAGTAACTCTGATTACGGAAATTGAATCACGCCTGCTTGTTACTAATAACGACGTGTCGTACCCGGAGTCTCGCCGGACAATATGAAATATTATAAATTGATGTTCGAATATTTTCTCCACGGCCGGGCGTTGAAGGCCTTGTTGCCTTTATTTTTTTCTTCGAGGATATCGAGCGCCTTGTTGATCACTATGCGGGTGTCGCCCGGCATTATGATATCGTCAACGCAACCTCGTTCGGCGGCGCGGTACGGGTTCTCATAGAGATCGCTGTATTCTGTGATCCGCTGTTGTTCGGTTTCTTTGGGGTTGGCTGATTCCCGGATCTCGCGTGCAAAAATGACGCTGGCGGCAGTCTCCGCACCGACGATGGTGATGCACGCCGTCGGCCAGGCGAAAACGAGATCGGCGCCAATGCCTTTATCCAGCATCCCGTAATGAGCCCCGGCGTAGGACTTGCGGAGGATTATCGAGATCAAGGGAATAGTGGCGTCTGCCCAGGCGAAAAGCATTTTGGCTCCGTGGCGCAGAATTCCTTTCCAGTCCTGGTCCGAACCGATAAGGTAACCGGGGCAATCTCCCAGGGTGACGACCGGGATATTGAACAGATCGCAAAAACGGACAAAACGGGCACCCTTGTCAGCGGCATCGACGTCGATCACACCTGCGGCGATCATCGGCTGGTTGGCCCAGATGCCGACCGTCCGGCCGTTGAAGCGGGCAAAGCCGGTAATGACACTTTTTGCGTGATCCTTAAGCGTTTCAAAAAATATTCCGTCATCCACGATTGCTTTGATAACTTTGAACATGTTGTAAGGAGCGGTGGGGCGGTCGGGGATGATCGTGTCCAGTTCCGGGCACGCACGGAAAGGATTGTCCTGGGTGGTGATGCGTGGCGGTTGTTCCCGGTTGTTGGACGGGAGGTAAGCCAGCAGTTGTTTGGCCTTGTCGATGGCGTCTCTGTCATTTGCGGCGACAATGTGGGTCTGCCCTGATTTCACAGCATGGGCTTTCCATCCGGATAATTCTTCCAGGCTGATCTCTTCGCCGGTTTGGGTTTTCACAAACGCCGGTCCGGCAATGCCGATATAGCCGGTGTCTTTACACTGAATCAAAAAGTCCTGCATGATCGGGTGGTAAGCCTGGCCGCCGATGCATGGTCCCATCAGCAAAGCAATCTGCGGAATGATGCCCGAAGCCAGAATCTGCGCCCGGAAGAGATTACCGTATGCTTCCAGGGTATCCATGCCTTCCTGGAGACGGGCACCACCGGAGTCGTTCATCCCGATAACCGGCCAGCCCTGCTCTTTGGCAAAGTTAATGGCCCGGATCTCTTTCATGCCGTGGTATTCCCCGAAGGTCCCGGCCATGGCCATATAGTCTTCGGCGAAAGCCACTACCGGCCGGCCGTTTACCTTACCGTAACCGGTGACCACTCCTTCGGCGAATATTTCTCTTTTATCCATGCCGAAATGAACGGTCCGGTGCTTGACGAACAGGCCGAGTTCCTGGAAAGTTCCCGGATCGAAAAGATAATCGATGCGTTCGCGGGCGGTCATTTGCCCGCCCTGGTGCCTTTTTTCGATCACTTCAAGCGGCGCCATCTGGACAATACGGGCTCGTTTTTTCTGATATTCTGCGATCCGTTCCCTGGTTGTTGCCATAGAATCCTCCTTACCGGCTGGCCAGTCAATTATCCGGATTTTTATCAACATTTCCCGGATGCAGGTTTTTCGCGGTGTTCACAGAAGGCTGATGATCTGTGATATCAGGCGATAGCCTTTTGCATGACCGGCTTTGTTATGCAAATATTTGCTATTGAATCTGTCTTAATTTCGGCAGATTCATCCTCTCTTTTACTTCGCGGATCGTCTCCCGGGCGATTGCCCGGGCTCGCCCGGCGCCGTCAGCCAAAATTGCGTCGACTTCATCCGGCCGGGCGGCAAATCCGGCCCGTCTTTCACGAAGCGGTTCCAGCGATTTGTTTATTCCCTCCGCCAGGGCTTGCTTGCATTCCACGCAACCGATCCGGGCAGTCCGGCATTGTTCGGCCAGTTCCTCCATATCGAAAGCGGCGAAGTAGTGGCGGAGACGGTAAATATTACAGACGTCGGGGTGGCCGGGGTCTTTCCGAAATTGCCGTGACGGGTCAGTAACCGCGGCTAATATCTTTCGCCGGGTCTCTTCGGGAGTCAGGGCAATCTCCAGGTGATTACCGACCGATTTGCTCATCTTTTCTTTGCCGTCGAGACCGATTACCGTCGGGTAACTGGTGAGCTTGGCTTCCGGTTCCGGGAAAGTATCACCGAATTTACCATTGAAACGGCGCACGATCTCCCGGGCCAGTTCGAGATGCGGCAACTGGTCTTCGCCAACCGGTACTACCTGTGCTTTATAAAGAATGATGTCGGCGGTCATCAGTACCGGATAACCCAGCAGGCCGTAATTCACATTATCGGGTTGTAATTTCACCTTCTCTTTGAATGTCGGCACCCGTTGCAACCATCCCAGAGGGGTTAACATGCTAAGAAAGGTATGCAATTCAGCCACTTCCGGTACGTGCGATTGCACGAACATGATACTTTTCCCGGGGTCGATGCCGGCGGCCAACCAATCGAGCGCCAGTTCCCGGGTCATCTGGGGAAGCTGGCTGGTGTCCTCAAGCGAAGTCAGGGCGTGGATATCCACGATGCAATAGACGCAATCGTATTCTCCCTGTAGCTGAACATAGTTCTGTATGGCTCCCAGGTAGTTCCCGATATGCTGCCGGCCGGTCGGCCGGGCTCCAGAGAAGACTCGTTTCGGCATTCTATTCTCCAATCAATTCAAAGGCAAAGTTTAACACAAAATCAACTGCCGGGACAAGAAAAAGCGTTTGTCAAGATTCCAACATCAAACGCAGGCGGGGCAGGCGTCGTTTTCCCCATGATGAACGAATGTTAATAGAAACCCGCTTGCCCCTGAATAACCGGAGCAAGCGGGTTTATCGTATCAGCCAAGCTGATTAATTGTCTGCAGTGCCTGACCTAATTCGCGGCGGTATCTTTGCTGACATCCAGCCCTTTTTGATATAGATGAACCATCTTCTTCTTGGCAGCTTCTTCGTCCAGGCCCGGCATCGGGGTTGATCCCAGTTCTTGTTCAATTTCTTTCTTTAATTTTTCCATTAACCGGTTGGCTTCTTCGAGTTCTTCTACTTTGAAGGTTTTGCCCAACGTTTCCCGCAGTGAACCACCGATTTTGATTGCTTTTGCTAGAGTCAGTTTTCCTTTGCGGGTCAGCGTAATGTGGCTTTCCCGGCGGTCTTCCTCTGACCGGGTGCGGATGACCAGCCCCTGTTTTTCCATGCGGTCGATGATCATACTGACGCTATTCAGTCCGCGATGAATACTTCGGGCAATCATTGTCTGGCTTACCGGCGGCGTTACCGATTCAACGGTCATCATGATCAAAAATTGCGGGAAAGAGATGATTGCTTCATTGAAGTAGGTGCGTTCTTCCAGTTTCAACAGTAACCCGAATGTGCTGTGCATGGTGAGAAACGTGGCGTGAACCAGGTCATTAAATTTTTTCGGCGAACCCATATTTTTTCTCCTTGAGCTGTGCTGCTCCCTTTAATAATTTTCCTGATAAATACCCGCGATAAACATCTACTATGATATCAATTATGATATTTATAACGGATATTAATCTAACGCTGATACCACTGCATATATTCACGGTACATATAAATCGTATCATGAATATTGTAACACGCGGTTAAAGTTTGATAACAATTCGGTTAAAGATTGTTAACCGCTGATGTTTACAGGTTGAATATAGCTTCGCCGACTAATGGCCTGATGAAGGATTCGGCCTTTTCTTCTGTTGCCGTTGTGCCGCTGATTCCCAGCCATACACAACCCTCCGCCCCGCTTACCCCGCCGGCAGCAATCAATTCGGCAGTCGCTCCGGTCAGGAGATGAATAGCATCGATTTCGGTAAATACTTCGCCCGGAGCCGGCATAAGACGCAGTCCCTTCGAACCCGGAGCGTTTACTTTGCGGGCGATCTCGTTAAGGTCGCCGGTTACCCGTTTCTCCAGTCCGACCGGCATGATCAGCCTGACTCGTTTGCCCACGGCGGCCTGAAGCGACAGGAAGACGGTGCCGCCAGTGGGGTTGCCGATAAGTACCGCCGCCTGCCGGTGTTCCATGTCCAGGGTGTTGGCACCCTTCACGATAACGTCTCCTTCGACCAGGCTGGCTACCGTATCTTCGATCGTCCGATTCTGCTGCAGTACGCCATCCTTGATCACCACGTCACCTTTAAAACCGCTTTCATCAGGCAGTCGCCCCTGGTCGGTAGTTGGCCGAGTGGGGGGAAGGGTAATACCGCGGAAAAAGCGGCGGCGCGAGAAGTTGCCTGTTTGTCCGATGGATGCCAGAATTTCCTCCGCCACGTAGCCGTTAGTCGTACCGGCCACGATCACCAGCGTGCCTTTCTGCAATACCGTTTGAATCGCCGGATGGGCGGCCATTCCTTTACCGATCAGTCTTTTCCCCGCTGCCGGGGTAAGCATAACCTGGATCATTGCTTCCTCCTTCGCTGTTTCACCGGTTTCATTGATTTAGGCGGATTATAACATATCACACATATCATAAACCGAGAATACATCTTAAAAATTTCGGGAAAGAGAGTTTAACTACGCGCACGTGTTCCCCACGTGCAAAGTGGTAAACCGGTGGGATTGACTAAAATCGCATCGGCGTCAGGTCAGATCCAGGTTTCATTGTACCGATCGGCGGCTTGATTGGCGGCGAAGTGCTGAGCACCTTCCCTGTGTAAACTTTGGGGGGACACCGCCGTACCGGTACTTGCGGTACGTAGTGTCCCCCCCACCCACCCGGATCGTTACGTTTAACCTGAAACCGGTTATGCGACCGCTTTGAAAGCTTTTTGCGCTGCTCCGCAAATCGGGCATTTCACAGGGGTTTCTCCTTCAACCGTATGTCCGCATACCTGGCAAACATAGAAGGTCTTCACTTCGGCTGGTTCCGGACCTAATAAATTCTTTAACGCTTCGTAATACAGCGTGTGATGGATCTGCTCCACCTTGTTGGCCATCTCGAAACTTTTCATCGCCAGCAGTTGGCCTTCAGACTCCGCACCTTTTATGAATTCGGGATACATTTCGGTGAATTCATGGTACTCGCCCCGGAGAGCGTCCTGCAGGTTTTCCGCTGTTGAACCGATGCCCTGCATCGCCCGGAGATGATTGCGGGCATGAACAGTTTCCGCTTCAGCCGCGGCGCGAAATAACCGGGCTACCCGCTTGTGCCCTTCCTGTTCGGCTTTTTCCGCAAAGTATAAATATTTCCGGCTGGCTTGAGATTCCCCGGCAAAAGCCGCGGCCAGGTTCTCTCTGTTATTACCCATTAACAATTCCTCCAGACAAAAATTTTAATATTTCTGCAATGTCAGGTAATTCCGACGTGGGATATATTTTAGTGAAAATAACCCGGTGGTTTTCGTCGAGAATGATGTTCGACCGCTCGGCAAATCCGTCCGCTTCCCGGAAAACCCCGTATAGCTTCGCCACCGCCCCGTGCGGCCAGAAGTCAGACAGCAACCGGGTGTTATTTATCCCCATCGATTGTGCCCAGGCTTTGTTACAGGGCACGGAATCCACCCCGATCCCCAGGGCGACCGTGTTCAACTCATCCAGGCGGAGATGGTTTACTTCGAGCGACAACATCTGGTCATGACATACCACTGTCCAGGCCAGTGGCCGAAAAGAGAGCAATACTTTTTTCGCTTTCAGACGGGATAGCTTGACCATCTTTCCGTTCTGGTCTTTGAGCGTAAATTCCGGAGCGGTAACACCTTTTTCAATCATGGAAAAGGCTCCTTCCAATATTTTTAGATTTTTAATCCGACATCAGGACCGGGAAGAAAACCTGCCAGGCGAGCAGGGATTTGGCAGTCAGGCTCAGGATGATATACACCTTTTCACCAAAAAGATAGTCACGCCAGGGTCCGACCTGTTTGTACTGCAGGACCATGTTCACGGCAAAGCAATTGAAAAAGACGAATAGCGATATCACGATGCCGTATACAAAGCCCGGAGGTGAGACCGCCAGTCCGGGCGCCCAGACATAGATGGCGATGCCTACCCAGGGGATTGCGCCGGCGAAGCTGCCGAACCAGAACGGCAACCAGCTTGGTTTCCCCGGTTTCTCGTACATCTCCTGCACCGCCCCGAAGAGGATCATGCAGGCATTGATGCCAAAGATAGCGACCAGGGCGGCGATATCGCTGATACCGGTCAACTGAGCAATAAGAACGATCATGATCGATGAGCTGAAAAAATATTCAATCCACCGACCGTAATTTTTGCTTCGTAGCAAATTACGCTTGTACCAGGAAAAAACCGCGGGCGAAGCGATAATCAAGAGCGCTAACGCTGAGATTGCCAGGAAAGCAAAAACACCCCAGCCGGTGGACAGGCTGAACAGGGGGTACAGTTTTGGTAATGTCCCCGGCGGCCCGCTGATTAAAGTGGCGTTTACCGGCAGGGCGAAATTATTGGTCAGCAGGGCAATCAGGATCGCTTCAATGGTAAGGACGATTCCGACAACGATGTTCCAGATACGCAAACCGGACAACCGCTTTTCAACCGCTGTGTCAGTTGCCATAATGCACCACTCTCCTTCCCTGATGATTATTAACTATATTTTTTTGAAATCCGATTTAGCCGCGCCACAGAGCGGGCACTGCCAGCTATCCGGAATTTTTTCAAACGGCGTTCCCGGGTTAATACCGCCGTCCGGATCGCCGATCGCCGGGTCGTAAACCCAACCGCAGATTGCACACTCGTATTTCGCCATGTTAGCTTCCTCCTTTTTTTTCGTCCACGTAACTGGGGGCAGTCTTCGGGGTGGTGCCCCGTTTTACCTGGTGATAGTACTCGTAGGTCATGACCGGTTTTTCATTCAAAACATCGGCGTCGATAACTTCACCGACAAATACAGTATGCGTTCCCAGGTCCATCCGGTTAACTACATTGGCTTCGAAGAAGGCCGTAGCATTATCAAGCACCAGCGGCGCTCCGGTCAGCCCCAGTTTATAGTTTACGCCGGAAAATTTTTCGGTGTCCCGGCCGGATTTGAATCCGAATTTCCCGATGAAGGCAAGCTGGGTGTCCTGGCTGATAGTCGATACTGCGAACACGCCGCTGGCGTTGATGTATTCCCAGGTCAAATTGCTTTTATTAATGCTGACGGCGAGGGTCGGCGGTTCCGAAGTAATCTGAAAAACAGTGTTGGCGATCTGGCCGTTGATCTTGTCCCCTTTTTTCGATGTGACAATATAGATGCCGTAACTGAGTTTGTAGAGCGCTTTTGAATTCATGAACGACCTCACTCAATTTTTATTTGTATCCCTGAATTCAACCGGAACGGGGATCGCTTTGCTGGCACTTCAGGCATATTCCGGTGAACACCAGATCATGTTTAGTGATGAACAGGCCGGTTTTTTGGGCTAGTTTTTTTTCAATTGATCTATCCATCGGTCCTTCGATGTCAATGACACAGTTGCATTTTTCACACGTAAAATGGCAATGGCTGGCCGTATTTCCGTCGTAATGAGCGGTATCCCTGGAAGTGCGTATTTCCAAGATGTCACCGGAACTTTTTAATATCCTGAGATTACGATAAACAGTCGCGATCCCAATTTCCGGTATCACTTTCTTAACTTCCTGGTAAATTAATTCCGCCGTTGGGTGTGACGTGGTATTGCGTAACACATTGATAATAGCTTCGCGTTGTTTTGATTTTTTCAACATTCAATTATTTAATAATGATAATTATTATTATAATAACAAATAGACAGTATAAAAACAAGATGTTTCTTGCGGGATAATTTGCTGTAAGTATACAATGAAACCCGTCCGGAGGTAACTCGGCTTCCGAACTCCAGGTGAATTTAGCAGAATAAACAGGATAGTAAGGAGAAAAACGATGCCAGACAAAGACCGGGAACTGTATTATGAAGAGCAGAAGAAGCTGAAGGCGGCGATCGAAAAGAAACACGGCAAGAGCACCGGGGAGCTTTATGCGGAACGGGAGGCGCGAGTTCAGGATGTGACCAAACTCAGGACCCCGGACCGGGTTCCTATCTCCGTTAATGCTGATCCGGCGAATTATACCGGTATTCAACGCTCCGCGGCCTACTATGATCCCATCGGCTGGAAACGGGCAACCCGGCAGATGACGCTTGAATTCGAACCCGACGTTTGTAATGCCGCACTGCCGACCTCCGGAGCCGCGCTGGAGATACTGGGTGTTACCAACCGGTTATGGCCCGGCGGTCCCCTGCCTCCGAATTATGAATACCAGATAGAAGAAAAAGAATTTATGAAGGAAGATGAATATGATATCTTTCTCAACGATCCGACGGATTTTATGATCCGCTATTTCTTCCCCCGGATGTACGCCAATCTGGCTCCGCTGGCTAAACTACCTCCCCTCGGTACCATTTTGAGCGGTTTCGAAACAGTAATTCCTATGTTCGAGACTCCGGAATTCAAGAAAGTGGGGAAAACGATCGCCCGGGCGAGCAAAGAAATGGCTGCCTTCCGTAAAACAATTGGCGATTCCTACGGTGAACTGGCAGAACTGGGATTCCCCCCGTTTTCTCAATTGGGGATCGGCGGGGTCGGCGGCGCGCCTTTTGATACGGTCTCCAGCTACCTGCGGGGGATGCGGGGTTCGATGACGGACATGTTCCGCCAACCGGATAAACTACTCAAGGCCTGCGATTTGATACTCGACCGCCGTATCGCTAACGCGGTTCCGGCCAGGCCTGAGGAAAAAGATAATCCCCGCCGTGTTGGTATGCCGCTGTGGCGGGGCGATAAAGTATTCATGTCGGAAAAACAATTCACAAAGTTCTACTGGCCCGGCTTGAAGCGGGCATTACAGGCGGTAATCGACCTCGGTTATACCCCGATTCCGTTCTTTGAGGCGGAATTTGGCGATCGCCTGGAGCACCTGCT
>JBBITI010000082.1:0-10361 GCA_037440885.1 Dehalococcoidales bacterium
CGGTTTCTCCCGTTTGCCCGCAACTATCGGCTTCTTGCTTCTCGGCGCCGGTTTGATCGGGCTTCTCCTCTTCATTGTCTGGGAACTGCGCTCTGCCAGTCCCGTTCTCAATATCCGCCTTTTCAGCCAAAATGCCAACCTGGCCTTTGCTAACCTTGCCGCTCTCATCAATTACTGCGCTACCAGCGCCGCTGGTTTCTTGCTCAGTCTCTACCTGCAATATATCAAGGGATTGACCGCCGAGATTGCCGGTTTGATTCTTATCGTTCAACCGGTAATGATGGCTGTGCTCTCGCCCATCACCGGGCGGCTCTCTGACAAGATCCAACCCCGGCTCATTGCCTCGATCGGGATGGCGGTCACCACGGTCGGGCTCGTTTTGCTCGTCTTCATTCGTGAAGACACCGACCTGGCTTATATCATCGTCAACCTCCTTGTCCTCGGTGTGGGATTCGCCCTGTTCTCGTCACCTAATTCCAATGCCGTCATGAGCTTCGTGGAGCGGAGATACTACGGCGTCGCTTCGGGAACGCTGGGCACGATGCGGCTCATCGGGCAGATGTTGAGTATGGGTATCGCCACTTTACTCTTCGCGGTCTACATCGGCCAGGATCGAATTACGCCATTGTTGTATCCCCGGTTTCTTGAAGCCGCCAATATCGGGTTCGGTATCTTTGCCGTGCTTTGCTTCGGTGGGGTTTTTGCCTCGCTGGCAAAATGGAAAAGATAGCCTGATCGGTTGGATTATTCCTTTGCAATCGGCTTTCAAATCACCGCTTACATCATATTGAATATTGCTAGCGGTAGTGACATAATATTAGTCGGCACAGCCCTTGTGGGATAGAGGAGGTGTGTCGATGGCTTTTTCAGAAGCGGTACTCAGAGAAGCCTGGGAGCGGACGGGCGGACAGTGCGAATGCAACCGGCGCACACATAAACATTTTTATACCCCCTGCGGCAGATCTCTGAAGTGGAACCAGCGCGGTATGGTCGCAGAAGGCGGTTGGCAGGCGAGAGAGATCGACAGTTTCAGCGGCGATAAGGCTTTGAATTGCCTGGTCATCTGTATGGAATGCTATGACGCCATCCGATAGGCGCATTAATCTGCTCGATCTGTATGACTTCTGCTGACTCGGCTTTCAAAAAGTTCGTGTTTCTTCAGCTCCTGTTCATCTATTAAACTTCAGACCGCCTTTACAATGATCGATGTCACTCGTATCCGGCTGCGCCACACCCGGCTCAAATGCTGAGGTAGAGTTGTTCTCCGACGATCGTAAGATTAAATGCCGGAAAAGCAGGCTCACGGTTTACCGGGAACAGGATTTTTTCTGCATCAACTGGAGTAACCATGCTCTAGAATACCTGAGAGAAACAACTTATCATGAGTCACGCGTCAACACCTGAAAATAAGTTTATAATAATTATTAAGACCATATCTTTTACAGGAGGTAATCATGGCTTATACCGCAACGGATTTCAGTAAGCTTGTCGGGATGAAAGGTTTCAGCGAGACCTTGTTGAAGAACCATTTTACACTCTACCAGGGTTATGTCACCAATACCAATAAAATAATTGACTCATTAGACGCCATGCTTAAAGAAGGCAAAACCGCCGCGCCGGAATACGCCGAACTAAAGCGTCGCTTCGGTTTCGAATTCGACGGTATGCGCCTTCATGAATACTATTTTGGCAATCTCGGTGGCAGCGCTGGTTTGAATATCAACGGCCCCCTTGCTCAAAGAATGGTTGCAGATTTCGGCAGTTATGAAGCATGGCAGAAAGACTTCAAGGCTGTCGGCACTATGCGCGGCATCGGTTGGGCCGTCCTTTATCAGGACACCACCACCGGTAAATTGCTCAACGTCTGGATCAACGAACATGAGGTCGGTCATCTCGCCGGCTGTAATCCCTTGCTCATCATGGACGTCTTCGAACATTCCTTCATGATTGATTACGGTTTGAAACGGGCTGACTATATCGAATCGTTTTTCGCCAATATTGATTGGTTCGCCGTCGAAAACCGGCTGAAGTAATACGGCGGACGGTGCCTTCCTTGCTAACCAATTGATAGTTGCGGGAACGAAAGGGCGGTCCCGCAACTATTTTCCTGTTTTTTCCCGAGATATTTTTCGTGTCGCGCCATAAGTTATGTTAATATTTAACTGGATTTGGCAATGCATTGAGACGGACGGTAATCGGGGGAGGAATGACAGATGGACAACGAGTTTATCACCAACCGGCAGACCGCGCTAAAAATCATTGATAACGTTGAAAAGGTCATTATTGGCAAACGCCGGTCGATCGAGTTGGCGGTCATCGGCTTGATGAGCAACGGACACTTGCTTATCGAAGACGCTCCGGGTGTTGGCAAAACTATGCTGGCGCGCAGCCTTGCCCGTTCTTTGGATTGTTCGTTTAAAAGAATCCAGTTTACCCCGGATATGCTACCCGGCGATATTACCGGTGTATCGGTCTACAACCAGAAAACCCTCGACTTTGAATTCCGCCCCGGCCCCATCCACGCCAACCTCGTGCTCGCTGATGAGATTAACCGCGCTACCCCCAAAGTGCAATCAGCCTTGTTGGAATGCATGGAAGAAGGTCAGATCAGCGTTGATGGTATTACCCACAAAATGCCCCACCCGTTCCATGTCCTGGCCACCCAGAACCCCATCGAATATGAAGGCACCTTCCCCTTGCCGGAAACCCAGCTTGATCGCTTTTTATTACGTATCAGCCTCGGCTATCCTTCGCTCGCCGACGAGATTGCCATCATGGAAAAACAACACTACGCCCACCCTATCGAACTGCTGGAAACGGTCGCCACCGCATCGGAACTCATCGCCATCCAGGTAGCAGTCCGTAACATTTTCGTCGACGAACTGGTACGTCAATATATCGCCGCCCTCGTCGCAGCAACCCGTCAGCATGCGGGAATCAGGTTGGGTTCCTCCCCGCGCGGCTCACTCGCTCTTTTTCGTACCGCCCAGGCCCGGGCTCTCCTCGAAAATCGCGACTATGTGCTGCCCGATGATGTGAAATACCTGGCTGAACCCGTTCTGGCACATCGTCTGATACTGCGTTCCCGGGAGCAATCGGAAGACCGCTCCGGACGCAGTGTCATTACCGAGGTAATTAATTCCGTCACCGTTCCCGGCACAACCGTCAGAAGGTGACCTGGATTATTTGTATACATGAATCAGGAATTCAAACGATGAAAATCCGGCCGCTGGTTTTCCTTGTCCCGGCAGTGATCCTGCTGGTGACGTTGCTGATCGGATCGAGCCTGATGTTCCGGGTTGCCTTGGTCCTTGTTTTCGTCGGACTTGCGGCACTGGTCTGGGTCTGGTTGGGAACCAGGGGACTGCGGATTACGCAGAGCGAAATTCCCCCATCCATCCACGCTGGAACAACCTTTCAACATGAACTGATCATTAATAATACCAGCCCGCTACCTAAATGGTTGCTTAAGGCAGAAATTACCAGCACCATTCCGGGATACAGTACTTTCTCCCTCTTCAATCTTCCCGGTCGCAGCAAGCAGTCCTGGAAAAACAGTATTTATTGCCGTCAGCGGGGTCGCTATACCATCGGTCTGGTGAAAATATCCACCGCCGACCCGTTCGGGCTCTTCTCATCCCATAAACAGATCGGGGCTTTACAAGAAATCCTTGTTTATCCGAGAGTCATCGAATTACCGCTGTTTTACACTTCCCTATCATCTCTGGTCGATTTCGGCCGTAGCGTGCGCACCCGGCGGATCAGCCAGATCAGTCCCAGTGCCTCCAGCGTTCGCGAGATGGTCAGCGGCGATAGCCAGGAACATATCCACTGGCGCAGTACCGCTCATACCGGCAAGCTGATGGTCAAAGTCTTTGATTCCGAACATTCCGCCGAAGAGACCAAGAATGCCTGGATTATTCTCGATTTGAATGAGAGCAATTGTTTTGGCGCCGGCGAAGAATCAACCGAAGAATATGCCGTCACTGCTGCCGCCTCGCTGCTAAAAAAATACCTTGATGATGGCATGTTTACCGGACTGGATATCGTGTCCGGTAACACTATTACTTATGACCCGGATACTGGGAATACACATTTCAGCGAAATGCTGGAAACCCTGGCTCTGGTGAAAGCTTCCGGTGATACTGCACTGGACGAATATCTTCGGGATTTCGCTCGCTTCGGCAGCCATTCGACGGTAATCGTTGTCACCGCCAACAGCGTCGACTCCGTGTTGCAGTCGCTCCGACAAATGAAAAACTACGGTCACACTGTTGTCGCTGTTTTTATTGACGCCTTCAGCTTTGGTGGCAAAACAGACTCAAGCGCAGCAATACACAATCTTGGTTCAGCCGGTATTCAATCCTATCTGGTAAAAAAGGGTGACAACCTGGCGCGAGCCCTCGATAGTAATGTCGCCCTTTGGTATACGAGGTATGCATGAGTTACAGTGTACCCGTTTCCAACAACAACACCGGGAACACCCCGGTATATGGCTATGGCTCCTACTCCCGTCGGGTTAATGGCAGCCCCCTGAAAACATCTTTGCAAAAATTGTTTCGGTTCGTTGTTTCCAATGAATGGTTTGGTATCCTGTGGGCTCTAGTCACGCTGGGGATCGCCTTCTATTCGGTCCAGAGTTCCCGCTGGATCCCCACCCAGCTCCCCCTGCTCTTCATATTGTTTCTATCAGTGGTCAGCACCGCTATATTGATCAAGCTTAAAGGCAAGCTCATCGTTAAAAGAGTGCTCTTCGGAGTTATCTTTTTCTTCGTACTATGGTGGCAGGTTGCCAAACTTGCGCAGGGACAACCGCTGTTCCAGTTTCTCTCCACCAGTCCCAACGAAAGCACCGTCCATTTCGGACTTTTCCTGTTACTGACCACCTGGTTGATCGGGGCTTTTTCCACCTGGTTTCTGTTGCGTAAGCGTAATGCCTGGTTGCCAGCGGGGTTAGGAGCGTTGGTTCTGCTGGTCAACCTGAGCAACCTGCCTCCAGATTCCTATCGGATTCTCCCGGTGTACCTTGTGGCATCTTTGATCTTGATCGGCTTAACCAGGTTGACCGTTGAGCGGATCAATTGGGGTAATAGCGGTAACCATTCTCCCGGGCAGGCTACCCGGTACTTCGTGACATCGGTTCTCCTGCTTAGTATCGCCGCCGCGATTTTCTCGTCTGTTGTACCGGTAACCGCGGTGGAAAAAGTCGGCTTTGATGCCAGCAGCGAGATGATGGCGAACCTCCAGAAAAACGTGTTCAATATCTTTGCCAGCGTGCCGGGAAAATGGAATACGCTGCGCAGTGGCGACCTGAAAAAATTGTCCTTCTCCGCTCCTATCGACAAACGCTCCACCGTACTGTTTATCATCAAGGCTAAAAAACCGGCCTATTGGCGGATCGAACGATACCCGGTTTATAGTTCTGATGGCTGGATTAGCACTGCCCGGGGGAAGGATATCTGGGACCCGGGAACCAGGGTGGATTCCGGGAAATTAGCTGATCGGCAGGAAATTACTTATACGGTGGAAACCCTGTCGAAAACAGACTCCCTGCTGCTGACTGGTGAATTTGTCACCGCTGATATTCCGGTACGGTTGGCTACTCTGGGAGCGTTGGATATTATTTCGGTCAACACCCCGCGCTTGCTCCAGCCGCGCAAAAGTTATACCATTACCGCTTCGATCACTACAGTCAGCCAGTCGCAGTTAGCGGTAGCCGGGCAGGAGTATCCGGATTGGGTCACTCGGAACTATCTGCAATTACCGGACAACATATCGCAGCGCGTGCGGGAACTTGCCCTCATCTTGACTGATAACGCCACTGACCCGTATAACAAAGCCCTTGCCGTGCAGCTATATTTAAATACGCTTAGATATAACGGCGACGCCAAATCGCCCTCCCGTCTGGGTGAAGAAACCGATGCCTTTTTATTCATACAGCGAGAAGGAGTATGTACCGATTTCGCCACCGCGATGGTTGTCATGTTGCGCACCATCGGCATTCCATCACGGTTGGCTACCGGTTACGTCCCGGGAGAATACAATCGGGACTCCGGGACCTTCACGGTACGAGGTAAAGATTACCATGCCTGGCCGGAAGTGTATTTCCCCGGTTACGGGTGGATCGAATTTGAGCCTACGCCTGGTCCAATCGCCGATGCTGGCATCACTATCGGCGGGGGGTACGATCCGTTCGGTTACGATGAGCTGTTCCCACCCGGATTTTTTGATTCCGGTTCCGGTAACATCCCCATAGATCCTATATTGATCGATCGCCCGCAGCGCAATTATGCTCTGCCGATAATCACGCTGGCCTTACTTGGTTTTGCTCTTGGTAGCCTTGCTTGGATATTTGTTAACCGTATATATCGCAATTTCCGCGCTTCTCCTGACGCCATCACTGTCTACGATAAAATGTGCCGTCTGGCCGCCTTCGGCGGCGCACCTCCGTTAATGGCCGAAACTCCGCTCGAATACTGTCGCCGCCTGACCGCGCTTTTTCCCCATGGAGCTCAAGCCATCTCCCGCATAACAGCGTTTTATAACGAGTCCCTCTTCAGCCAGAGAAAAGACCTCGTTGAAAATGACCTCGCCCTGCTACAGCAATCCTGGATCGAACTCTATCCAGTTATTTTCAAACGCCGCTTGCCCTGGAACCGGTAATCTTGGATGCCAGATTCCATTGAGTATCTCTTCTTTCCCGGTTTGTAATGGTACAACCGCCTGTTCCGCCGTCAGTTGTGATCGCCGCTGGATAATTTTATAATCCTCATAATATGCCAAAGAACCGGAAGATACTTAAAAAACGGGCCGATTCTATCCTCGTCGAACGCGGTTTCGCCCCGGACGTCAGGCAAGCCCGTTCCTTGCTCATGGCCGGGGAGATCAAAGTTGATAACCGCCTGATATCGCAACCCGGCTTCTTGCTGAATCCCGATGCTGTAATCGAAAAAGCAGAGAACTCACCATATGTCAGCCGGGGTGGTACTAAACTCGCTTTTGCCATCACCTGCTTCGGGATCGATATCTTGGGAAAAGTCGCCGCTGATATCGGTTCCTCTACCGGAGGATTTACTGATTGCCTGTTACAGCACGGCGCTTGCCTTGTTTATGCTGTCGATGTCGGCAAGCGACAACTCGACTGGAAACTGCGCCGGGACGAACGGGTGATCGTCATGGAAGGGGTCAATGCCCGTTACAAATTACAACTCCCGCAACAGGTGGATATTGCCGTTGTCGATGTTTCCTTCATTTCCGTAACTAAAGTGATTCCCTCTGTTGCTGACATCCTGAAAGACCGGGGACAGATCGTCATCTTGATCAAGCCCCAGTTTGAAGCCCTTCGCCAGGAAGTCGGCCGGGGCGGCGTGATTTCCGACCCGGAGATACACGCCCGGGTGCTGGGGCGGTTCCTTCACTGGGCGGTAAACCGGAGTTTTCGTCTTGGCGGATTAGTAGCCTCGCCCATCACGGGTGCTTCGGGGAACCGGGAATTCCTGGTATTGCTGAGCAAGTAGTCTTGCAACGCTGCTTGAGATCAGCCGGTTTGACCCGTCGAGTTTCGAGCCGATATAATGGTAATGTCTGGTCGAGAGGCGCGAATCTTGCACGAAAGTTGCGGCGTATTCGGTATCTATGCCCCCGGTGAGGATGTAGGCCGTCTAACCTTCTTCGGGTTGTTTGCCCTTCAGCATCGCGGTCAGGAAAGCGCCGGCATTGCTTCCTCTGACGGCCGTAACCTTACCGTCCATGCCCGGATGGGTCTGGTATCTCAAGTATTTAATGAAGATTTACTCCGTCAATTGACCGGTCACGTCGCTATCGGGCATAACCGTTATTCCACTACTGGTTCCAGCCGGGTATGTAACGCCCAACCGATCTTGGTAGGTTCTGGAGCAAACTCGCTGGTTGTAGCGCATAACGGCAATATCGTTAATTCCAAATTGCTGTACCACGAATTGCTGGAGAAAGGATATTCTTTTAGTTCCACCACCGACAGCGAGGTCATCGGTAACCTCATCATCTCTGTCCCCGGCGAAACCGTCAGCCGCATTCGCTACGCCATGAACCGGTTGCAGGGGGCCTATTCGTTGACCCTGATGACCCGTGACCGCCTATTTGCCGTGCGTGATCCGCTCGGTATCCGACCCCTGTGCCTCGGCACTATCAACAGCCACGGATGGGTTGTTGCCTCCGAAACCTGCACTCTCGATCATATCGGTGCCCGTTTTGTCCGTGAAATCGAACCCGGTGAAATAATTGCAGTCGGTCCCGATGGCCTCGAAAGCTACCGCAAACCTTCTGATCGTCAAGCAATCTGTATCTTTGAACATATCTATTTCGCCCGCCTGGACAGCACTATCGACGGACGTTTGCTTTATCAGGCTCGCCGTGATATGGGCGCTGCTCTCGCTGACGAACATCCGGTAGCCGCCGACCTGGTTGTCGGTGTGCCGGATTCGGCACTCGCCGCTGCCGGTGGTTACGCTTATCGTTCCGGTATCACGCTGGCGGAAGGGCTGATCAAGAACCGCTACGTCGGCCGTACGTTTATCGAACCCGACCAGCGCCTTCGCGACCTCGGCGCCCAGTTGAAATATAATCCCATGCCTCAACTACTGCAAGGCAAGCGTATTGTCATGGTGGATGACAGCATCGTTCGCGCTACTACCACGCCCCACGTCATTAAACTGCTCCGCAAATCCGGAGCCAGAGAAGTACATGTCCGCATCGTCGCACCGCCCATCAAGTACCCCTGTTTCTTCGGTGTTGACATGGCTTCCCGTCGGGAATTGATCGCCACCCATAAGAGTGTCCCGGAGATCAGGGACTTCATCGGGGCTGATTCTCTGGGTTATCTCAGTATCGCCGGTCTGGTCAAAGCGGTTGATTCGCCGCGCCAAAACTTCTGCCTCGCCTGCTTCAACGGCGAATATCCCATACCCGTCCAGATGGAAATGGATAAGTTGTCTCTCGAATCGCTGCACCCGAATCTCTCCGGCCCCTAGTTCCGGATCACTCGCCTTTTAAATCCTTTCCCTTGCAAAGATTAATCCGGAATCGGAACAATATCCACTCATCTAATTTACCTGAACGTGCCTCGATGATGGACAATCATCTTCTCACATTAGGCATATAACCAGGGAGGGTCGCCGGCCGGCGACCCTCCTTTGCTAACGCATTAAAGTAAATTAATTGTGTCCTACCGCCCCAGTGCCTTCTTCTGGTCAGTATCGATCCAGTTATAGTAAGTTTGATGGTATGGAGTGGCAGCATTCATGGTGAAAGCCCCGTAGCAGTTCTTCAACCACGGCTGCCAGACGTTATACCTGTGGGGGACGGGCAGCCAGATGGCAAAGCAGTTCTCGAGTATATGCGGGGTTAGATCCTTCAGGGGTTTTGACCACGCGACGTCATCCACACCGAGGTTCTTCCTGATAATCTCGTAGACCGCCCTGGTTTGCGGGCTCTCCCAGTACGAGGCGCAGTTAATGGTCTCAGGCCGCATTTCGAACATATACTGGGGATTGTGAGCCTGCGAGTCCACCCTGAAGATCATTTCTTCATGCGCCCGGCCCCGCATGACACTGCGAAACACTCCCGCTTCAAGAATTTTTATCGACATGTTGATGTTTACCTTGAGTAGTTGTTCCCGAATGATGGAGAGAAGGTCCACATCATCAGCCACACAAACAATCTGAGTATTGAAGCCGTTAGGATACCCCGCCTCTTTCAGAAGCTGTCTCGCCTTTTCTAGGTTGCCTCCCCTGACCAACTCCTGGACGTTGGCCGGCAATTGCTCGAGTGGCGTGTAGAATTGAGAGTACGATGGCGTGTCACGGTAGGGGTAACCCAGCAGCAAGCCATTCCCCTTGTAGTAGTCCTTTAATATGCTAACCTTGTCGACGGCCAGGTTCATGGCCTGCCTTACCCTGAGGTCTTTGAAAGGCAGGTCCGGTTTGTCCTGTCTGGCTACTGGAATATTGATGCCCCCGTACATCTGCTTGTACTCATACTTGTAGGGCATGGTCCTCTGGAATTCGGCGTGTTCCTCCCAACTGATGGTTAATATATCGATCTTGCCTGTGCGGAATGCCACGAGGCGAGTGGCAAGGTCCGGAATGACGAGGAACTTGAGGCCGTCAATGTAGGGTAGTTGGTTTCCTTTGCCCGGGCCAACGGGGTCCTTGCCGAAGTAATTGGGATGCTTCACCATGGTCACCGAAGTAGCCGGTACATAGTCGGTCAGCATGAAAGCGCCGGTGCCCAGCGCATTCTTCCATTCTTTCTGATTGGGGTACAGTTCTTTTAACATCATGTAAGCGCGGGCGCCGCTTTCGAATAGCTGGATGCCCTGCATG
>JBBITI010000083.1:0-10290 GCA_037440885.1 Dehalococcoidales bacterium
ATCCAGAGAAGAATTCAAACCCGGATGAAGTAACCGGTACATACTCCCGAGAGCATCGTGACGACAGGATAAAATAGCACAATGTCCTGCTGGCACGTACAAAAGAAAGAGCACCACGACCAGGGATTTTTATGAGCAGATTGACCGAACGGGCCAGGGGAATATCACATTTCCTGTTCGATAAAACCCCGGCAGGCTTGAGAGTGTTACCACCGGTCCGGAAGAAGGATAACCTGTGGCGACAAGGCGGACAAACACGGGTGGCGAAAGTCAAAGCCACCGCTAACCTTAAAGAGGAGATTATCAATTCCATATCACAACTGGGACCACTAGCCGGGGTTATCGCCCGGGGTGACAACGTCCTGGTAAAACCGAACTATAACAGCCCGGATCCACCTCCGGCTTCCACCGACATAACTTTCCTGCGTGCGGTTTTAGAAATATTGCACGAAGCCGGAGCGAACGTGTCTGTCGGCGATTGCTCCGGGGCAATCTGGCGGCCGACCCGGGGTGTCTTCCAGAAATCAGGACTGTATGCGCTTGGGAAAGAACTAGGCGTTCCTATTTATGCTTTTGAAGATAAGGAACACGAGTGGGTCAGAGTAGAAATCAACGGTCATTACGTGAAATCGGTCACGGTGCCTAAATTAGCCTATGAAGCCGATAAAATCGTATACCTCCCCTGTTTGAAAACACACAGCCTGGCAAATTTTTCAGGAGCCTTAAAGCTGACTTTCGGACTGGTGCATCCCGGAGAACGGCGTGGATTTCATAGCGTCCACCTCCAGGAGAAACTGGCTGAGGTAAACCTCTGGCGGCAACCGGACCTGGTGATCATGGACGGGCGAAAGGCTTTCGTCGCCGGGGGACCGGACCGAGGCCGGTTAGTGGAACCGGGCGTTATTTTGGCCTCGGACAATATGGTAGCCCTGGACATAGCGGCCATTGGAATTTTGGTCGAACACGGGGCTAGTAGTCTGCCTGCCGATGCCAATAGTTTGACCCAGATCGCCGTTGCCGAAAGCTGCGAGCTGGGTCTCAAGTACCGTTAAAAGAAAAACCGCTTACTGTTTTACAGTACTCGAAGCAAGCGGTCATGAAATGCCAAAGAGAGTTATCTTAATCAGGCAGCTCGTTCCACTTTTTCGAAGTTGGTGATAGCTACCACGCGGTCGTCGCCAGTAACATCCATGAGCTTAACGCCCTGGGTGGTGCGCCCCTGAATCGATATTTCCTTGACAGGGGTAAAGATGATGATACCATCGGAGGAGATGATCATCACCTGCTGGTTAAGAGTAACCAGCCGGGCGGCGGCCAGTTCCCCCCGTTTTTCATTCAAACGGTATGTCCGTGTACCGCGACCGGCACGTTGTTGGCGCCGGTATTTTTCGACCGGTGTCAGTTTACCGAACCCTTTGTTAGTGACAGTTAGCACCAGTGCGCCAGCGACTGCGACATCCATACCAACCACCT
Organism: Dehalococcoidales bacterium; assembly: GCA_037440885.1. Taxonomy (GTDB): domain Bacteria; phylum Chloroflexota; class Dehalococcoidia; order Dehalococcoidales; family UBA2162; genus JBBITI01. Next base: position 1,474 of record JBBITI010000083.1, read on the forward strand.
TATCGCCATCGCTCAGGCGGATACCCCGCACGCCACCAGCGGTGCGGGAGCGAACCGGGACCCCGGCTACTGGAAAGCGAATGGACATGCCTTTTTGGGTAACGATGAGGATATCATCTTCATCGGTGGCGATACGAATCGCCAGTAATTCGTCCTTCAGTTCGACATCCATAGCAATCAACCCACTGCTGCGGACTGTGGCAAAATTGTCCAGAGCAGTCTTTTTAATTTCGCCGCGCTCGGTGACCATCAATAAAGCCCGACCATTCATACCGGGTTTGACAGAGATGACATCGGCAATCCGTTCACCTTCAGCGATAGGAAAGATATTAATAGCCGCAATCCCTTTCGCAGTACGGCTGCTAGCGGCAGTAATTTCCCAGCAGCGGAGCTTGAAAACTTTACCGCGATTGGTAAAGAAGAGCAGGTTATCATGCGTATCCGCCACATTTAACAGCTTGACCGCATCATCTTCCCTGGTGGACATACCAATAATACCTTTGCCACCACGGTGCTGCAGGGTATATAACTGGGCGGGTACTCTTTTTACAAAACCACGGTTGCTGACAGTGACAACCATACTCTGATGCGGAATGAGGTCTTCTTCCCGGAAGTCAACCGAACCCTGCAGGCTGATCTCGGTGCGGCGGGCGTCGCCGAATCTTTTTTTTATTTCGATAGATTCTTCTTTCACCAGCGCCAAAATTTTCTTAGGGTCAGCAAGGAGATTTTCCAAATAAGCGATAGTCTTGTGAACCTCGGCTAATTCGTCAAGGATCTTCTGTCGTTCCAGCCCAGCTAACCGACGCAGCGGCATATCGAGTATTGCCTGAGCCTGGACATGGGAAAGACCGAATTCGGTCATTAATGCGGTCCGAGCTTTCTCCACACTCTCCGATTCCCGGATTACCTTGATGACGCGATCGATATAGTCGAGTGCAATCTTGAGACCTTCCAGTATATGAGCCCGGTCGCGAGACTGTTTCAGCTCATAGCGCGAGCGCCGGGTAATAACGATAAATCGGGAATCGATAAAATGCTGGATGGCTTCTTTCAAGCTGAGAACCTTGGGTTGGCCATCAACGAGAGCAAGCATGTTGACGAAGAAGGCGGATTCCATGGCTGTGTGCTTGAAAAGGTTGTTGAGAACCATCTGGGGCTGGGCTTCGCGGCGCAAGTCGATGACGACGCGCATTCCCTGGCGGTCTGACTCATCGCGGACTTCACTAATACCCATGATCTTCTTTTCCGCGCCCAGTTCAGCGATTCGTTCGACCAGGGCTGCCTTGTTGGTCTGGTATGGTAGCTCGCTGATAATGATCTGGCGGCGGCCACCTTCAGTCGCGTCCTCGATCATGGCCCTCGCCCGGACAACGATACGGCCGTGACCGGTAGCATAAGCGGATTTGATACCATCGGTTCCCTGTATAATGCCACCAGTCGGAAAATCGGGCCCGCGTACGAACTTACCGAGATCGTCAACCGTCGCCTCGGGATTATCAATCAGGTGAATCAGGGCTTCGCAGACCTCGCTGAGATTATGCGGCGGAATGTTGGTTGCCATACCGACAGCGATACCAGCACTGCCGTTGACCAAGAGGTTGGGCAGCCGGGTAGGCAAAACCGATGGCTCCACCAGGCTATTATCGAAATTGGGGGTGAAATCAACCGTATCACTATCGATGTTGAGTAACATTTGGTCGGCAATCTCGGAAAGACGAGCTTCAGTATAACGCATCGCCGCCGGAGGATCGTTATCAACACTGCCGAAGTTACCCTGGCCGTCTACCAGAGGATAACGCATGGAAAAATCCTGTGCCAGGCGTACCATAGCTTCGTAGACCGGGCTATCGCCGTGGGGGTGGAATTTACCCATGACATCACCGACGATGCGGGCGCTTTTCTTATACGCGGTATTGTAACGAATGCCCATGTCGTTCATGGCATAGAGAATACGCCGCTGCACGGGTTTCAATCCGTCACGTACATCAGGCAGAGCACGGGAGACAATAACACTCATAGCGTAGTCCAGATAGGAACTACGCATCTCTGATTCAATAGTAACTGGCCGTTTTTTTCCTACTACCATAATTAATAAATCCTGATTCGCTTCTAATTCTCAATCGATAAAACCAAGCGCCGCGGTTATATTTGGAGAGACTGTTTGAAAATACTATTTTCAGGCAGTCTCTTACGGCATGCTACTCTTCGCTTTCCTCGTCCGAATCGTCAACCTGTTCTTCAATAAATACTTCAGATTCTTCGCCCTCTTCACCACCGACGATTGTGTAACCGGACTCACCCGGGAGTGACTCCTCATATTCCAGTTCCCGCCGGATCATACGATCGCCGACCGGTGTCCAGTGTACAGGCTCCGTATCGCGAGAAGGAAATGATAAACGCCCGGCCTGGGAAGGATCCTGGTAAGTTTCGCGAATGATAATACTGACATTCCCGTCCGCGGTAGCACTAACGACCGCAGCGTTGTACCGGTTACCACCTTCCATCAACTTAACCAGTCGCTGGCCGTTACGCAAATCCACCTGGCCGATGTACTCTCCGTTACTATTATCCACCATCAGGTTAACACCTGCAATTCGCAGATTCAGGCTAGCACCGGTAACCAGTTTTCCCACAACCTCGGGTTTGGCTAGCGAGACCAGATTGACCACACCAGCTTTTCCGACTTCCTTAATAAACTGCTGGGGTTCTACTTTCTGGACTCGGGTCTCCCCGGGTCCAGCTTTTTCGTGTAACAAAGCAAGGCGATTAAGATTCTTCTGGGCAATGTTATTATACGGATCAAGCTTGATCGACTTTTCATAGGCTTCCCGGGCGAGGGCGTATTCTCCTAGTTCCATATATGCCCGGCCAAGCCGGTTATAGGCATCGATATCGTCAGGAAAATTTCCCAGCAGCGCTTTGTTGGCAGCGACGACTTCCTGCCACCGCCCTTCCATCGCAAGGGCGATCGCCTGTTTGGTTACCTGGCGCCGGATTCGAGACAGTTCTTCCTCACGATAAGCCATCAATATCCAGCCTTCAATTTATTGAAGTAAAACTCGAATAGTATTTTGATTGCGCAGTCTACACTATCAATTGCCATATTGTCTACTTGAATTTATACAACTCGACATTATTTTACGATTTTATTAATTCATGATGAAAACCCGCAGCCAAGCGACTCGTAATGGCAAGTTATGAAACGAATACAACTTCAGGTTAATTCATATTCCGCCGAACGTAAAAAACGCTTCCGAGGTAGAACCAACTTCCCCACCAGTATCATCACCGCGAATACTACAACTTGTTAGCAAAAGAATCCGGTTTAAACCGATAATTCCCCCTACTAGTCGTTCGTTTCCAGCTCAAAAGCTTTATGCAGGGCGGCAACCGCATCTTTAACCCGGGCTCCGTCAATGATACATGTTATTCTAATTTCGGATGTGGAAATAAGCTGTATGTTAATGCCTCTATCGCTCAACACTTTGAACATACGGGCGGCGTAGCCGGGAGTGTTTTGCATGCCGGTGCCGATGATACTCACCTTACCTAAAGTCGTATCGCTAAGACATTCTCTGGCGCCGATGGTAGACGCGATAGGTTCGACAACCTTCATCGCCTTCACCAAATCGCCCCTAGCGACTGTAAAAGTAAGGTCGGTAATGTTCTTGATACTGGCATTCTGGACAATAGTATCGACACTAATGTTTGCCTGAGCGAGGGGTTCAAAAATTGATGCAGCGATACCCGGGCGATCCGGGACTCCGACGATCATGATCTTAGCTACATCCATATCGTGCGCTATACTTCTAACTTTGTTACTCTTTTCCAATGTAACTTCTCCATGAATAAGCGTACCGGGGTTGTCATTGAAGCTGGACCGGACCCTGATTGGCACATCATACAACGCACCCAATTCGATGGCACGCGCATGCATGACCTTATTGCCATAGGTGGCAACTTCCAGCATTTCATCATAACTGATATCTTTCAAACTACGGGCTTCCGGAACGATACGGGGATCGGCAGAATAAATACCATCGACATCAGTATACCGTTCACAGACATCGGCTTTCAGACTGGCGGCGATCGCGACAAGCGTAGTGTCCGAACCACCACGGCCAAGGGTGGTCACATCCATATCGCTGGTGATCCCCTGAAAACCGGCAACAATCACGATCTTCCCGCTGTCGAGTTCTCGCTTCAAACGAGCCGGTTCCATACCGACAATCCGAGCCTGGCTGTAATTGGCATCGGTCTGAATACCAGCCTGAGCACCACTCAAGCTGATCGCTTCATGCCCCATGTGACGGAGAGCTAATGCAAGCAAGCTACTGGAAACCAGTTCCCCAGTTGATACAAGGGCATCAAGCTCCCGCTCACTGGGATTATCACAGACCTGACGGGCGAGTTTAAGAAGGTCGTCGGTAGTATCACCCATAGCTGAGACCACCACGACTATTTTATCGCCGCTTTCCCAGCGTTTAATGATACGACGGGCGACATTCTTTATTTTTTCCGCATCGGCAACCGAGCTGCCACCGTATTTTTGCACTATCAGAGCCATCGTTTATTCCCCGAATCCCTTACCTCATATCCAAGCGAGGGCGTACTGCGATTTGCTTTCGCTTGACCGTTATATCTTTAATATGAACTTTTTCATGATATTATATGCAGGCTCGATTATCAAGCCGGAACGGCGGGCTTCAGCTTCGGAAAAACGGCGGGCGCCGTTAGAGACCGTCTCCGGTCCCCAGATCATAAAGGGAACAGGGTTGTCGTTGTGGGTTTTCAACTCGATGGGAGTGGGATGGTCGGGCATAATCAACACACGCAGTTCAGGGGTTGATTCCAGGAGACGGCTGACCATGTCGCGATCGATAGATTCGATGGCAGCCACTTTTTCTTCGACCGAACCGCTATGGCCAGCTTCATCAGGAGCTTCCACGTGAACAATCACAAGGTCGTATTTTTTTAACGCCTTCAGGGCACCATCTATCTGGCCAGCATAATCATTGTCCAGTCCATCGGTGACCCCGGGAATCTCGATGGTATCCATGTCCACCATCCGGGCGAGGCCGCGCAGCAGATCGACGCCAGAGGACATCACTGCATTTAGACCGTATACTTCCCGAAAAGACGGCATGGGGGGGACATCGCCGGTACCCCAGAAGAGCCAGATCATCGTCGCTGGTAGTTTCCCCAGAGTATGCCGGTTCAGATTCACCGGATGGTTTGCCAAAACTCTTTCGGAACGGCGCATCAAATCAAGGAGGATATCACTGCCCCGCCCCACAGGTAGATGGTCAGCCACCAGTCGGCCGGAAATATCATGCGGCGGTGTACACGAAGCTTCTAACGTCTCCTCGTGTCCGGATAATTTAAGCATCTGGCGGTAATTAACCCCGGGATAAAACTGAATGTCCCGGTTTCCCATTTCCCGGTTCAAAGCAGTTACCAGATCTTTCGCTTCACCGGTTGTGATATACCCGGCGGAGTAATCGATCATCTTACCATCAATCACGGTTACCAAATTGCAACGGAAAACCACGTCTCCTGCGCTTACCGGGATCCCCATACTCAACGCTTCGATACCCGCCCGACCCCGATAATATTTCACCGGATCATAACCGATTACGGACATACAGGCACAAGCGGAGGAGGGTTCCATTCCGGACGGCACAGTTCGAGTCGTACCTACCTGCCCGGAACGCGCCATTTTATCGAGGTTGGGGGTAGCGGCCAGTTCCAGGCAGGTCTTTCCACCGTGGGCGGGGAGGGGAAGGTCGGCGGCGCCATCGATGATCAAGATAACATATTTCATATTCGGATCCGTTTGAAAAAACAATATCTACATTGTACAACAAAATAGAACTCACCGAATTGTTAATGAAGTGGAGATTAACCGAAGCGGCTTGTTGCAGCAGGGAATCCTGATTGTAAAACCCACCAGCGATTTAATCAAAAATTACGGCTCTTGCTTAGGAAGCCGGTTCACCCTATAATGAAAAGGCAACGGGGCGTAGCGCAGCTTGGTTTAGCGCGCAGCGTTCGGGACGCTGAGGCCGGTGGTTCAAATCCACTCGCCCCGACCATCTATACTTGATGAGTCCCTTCGTCTTCAGATATCCAGATTAACATTATTAAATCCGCTTGACTAATATTTTGTAAATTCAAATGCGGCGAGTGTCAAAAAGGGATTCCGGGTAAAAGTTATTTCATACTTAGTACCAAAGTACTACTAACAATGACGACAAACAATCGTTAAATTAATTGTATTTTTAATGGAAAAAGGAGACGGAGAGGATGATCAGATATAGAAAATCACAGGTATTTATCACCCTGGCGCTGGCGGCGGGGTTGATTTTTACACTACCGGTCCCGGCACTGGCACAGAGCAAAGATAAGGCAGATACCGGAAACCGCCCGACAATCGGGACAAAGCTCATCAAAGGAAAGGTCAGTACCATTACCAGCGATAACCATTCCTTCGTTGTAGCAGAAAATACGACAAGTTCAAAAACCATAAAAGTCGACGCGAACACCAAATATTACCTGGTACAAGCCGGACCATATGCCCTGAATATCCGAGAACGGGTCCAGGAGCAAATCCAGGATTTCAGGAACAACAGCCCGAACAACATGAATCAGCGGGGACTGGGCGACAAAAACAAACCTCCGGAACCGGAAGACGAGATCGATTCAGCGTTAAATAACCCGATATTAGAGCAGGGGTTAAATGAAAACTGGCATGGGCCTAAAGGTTTTCTCGACAAACTCAAGTCCTGGTTAGGCGGCTGGCACGGATTCGGGAATAAAGCTGATTTCAGTGACCTGTCTCCAGGCGACGGTGTGATCGTCCGAATTATGCCGAATGAAAACCTGGCAAAACAGGTGTTAATCATCAAACCATCCAGTTTGAAAAAGAGCAGCGGCAAAATAATCAACGTCACCAGCGATAACTTCACAGTTCGCTCGGACTCCAGCGCCGATGTCGTTTTTACGGTGGGTGAAAATACAAGCGTGGAGTTAAAGGGGGCGCTTTGCCTGGCGACCGGTCAGTGGGTTTCAGTAATTTACAAAACCCAACCGAGCGGAAGCAACCTGGCAATGACGGTTAAAGCCTGGAAACAGAAACCTGCGACGACATCAAATCCGTAGCACGTATTAATAGATATAAAGCTTTTTCTTCAAGAGGGGCGTAATGCCCCTCTTTTTTCAACGTATAAAGTATAGCGCGAAAATACTTCCAGGTAACCACCGGATGAACAGTGGTGCAATACTCAACCAATTATAATTGCTGAACATGTTAATAAATTTTTTGCAGTAAACGGTAAGTAACAAAAAATATGACAGGAATTGCCTGGTTTAAGCCAAACCGACATGAAATGCTAACCCCTTCCGTCATCTTATTATTGATGGCTAATCTCGTACCCCTTTACGGAGTGATTTCACTGCACTGGCAGGTATTTCCCATCGTAGTATTATTCTGGATAGAGAATGCCATCGTGGGCATTTTCAATGTGTTTCGCATGCTGCTGGCATCGCCGGGGAGTGCAGGCAGTTGGCTGGTGAAGATCGTCATGATACCATTCTTCTGTTTTCACTACGGTATGTTCACCTTGATTCACGGCGTATTCGTGTTCGGGTTTTTTGGGGGTTATTTCACGGCGGGCGCCAGTTTTCCGGATGAACTTGCTCTATATCAAACCATCAGCAACGCCCAGCTAGGGTGGGCGATCCTGGCATTACTGTTAAGCCATACCGCATCATTTATCCTGAATTATATCGGCAAGGGAGAATACAAGAAAGCTAACCTGCAGCAACTCATGGGACAGCCATATAACCGAGTGGTATTACTGCATATCACAATTTTAGTCGGCGGCTTTTTCGTGATGTCGCTGGGATCGCCGGTATACGCACTGTTAATACTGATATTGTTGAAGATATCGATAGATATTCAAGCTCATATCAGGGAACATAAAAAATACGCCCTGAAACATGAATTAGTTGTTACGAAATAGCGGTACAGAGCAAGTGATACTAACCGAGGTGAAAATGGTATCTTCGCGCCAATGATTGGATATCAGAGGGTCGTTATAAAACCCGATCCTCTGGTTCTGGTTTTGAAGAATAACTTATCGCCAGGCATCGATACTATAGAACGGATTGATGCCGAGGTGACGGTGGGAGCTCAATTGATGGCTTACCTCCTCATCACCCCCACCGACGACAATGCAAAAGTCAAATGGGCCTTCGGCTGCCGTTACCAGGTAATCATCAGGGAGTTCTTTCCAGTGTTTCCCGGAGACGGGTTCAATGCCCAGCCAGCCGTTGGTGGTGAGGTCTACCCAGGAAAAATTCCGGTAGCGGCTTAAAGGCATAAAGCTCTGCTGGTAAAGCCACTCGTAAACTGCGTTTTTGGACTTGAAGCCATACTCGTAAAGGTGCCGGGCCATCTCGGGATTCATAATTATCGTCTTGGCACCTTCACGACCTGCCCAGAATTCAGATACCAGATATTCCAGCCAGTTATGAGGTCCGGGTTTACCTTTGACGCCCATCTTTCTAGCCATCCCGCCATGACCGCTTTTCTGTAATGCCCGGTACCCGCCTGGAGAAAACTGAACCCCCCTGATGCCGTCGTTGACATGGGGGATGACCATAACAATGCTCTCGTCTTTCCGATAACCGTTTTCTTCATTCAAGCCTTGCCAACCCGGGGGCAAACCATCAGCATTTTCGGCACAGCAGCGACTGCCTTCGAAGGGACTACCGAGACTGGTCATACGGTTTACGCCCGGGATGGCGCCA
>JBBITI010000084.1:0-9884 GCA_037440885.1 Dehalococcoidales bacterium
AGATTCTTCATCAACATTAAGACTATACCACACGACAAATTCAGTGTCAATACTTAATTTTTTAAATGGTCATGGTCTTTTTTTTCCGGATCGGCATGCAATAATGGAATTCCCTGACTCCGGCGATAGATGAAGTACAGACAACCGCCAAAAATCAGCCATGCAAGACCGATCCACCAACTATGTGGCTGGATAAAGACAACGACGACCCAGATTATGATTGTTGTAATCAAGCCCAAGATCGCTGTCACCGGAAACTGGTAGCCCTTTATTTTAATATTGCCCAGTAAACGAAAAGGTCGCGGTAGGTCCGGGTACCTCATACGCAATCGGAGAATCGATGCATGGGCTGATGCCGAACTCAGCAAAGACCCGAAGACATAGAGCGCAGCCAACCCAGCGAAGAGGTTCACGGCAAAAAACCCGGGTATTAACAAAACAATCGATACCATGCTGAAAACCACGATTGCCAGGTAGGGGGTACGAAACCGGTGATGGATTCGACTGACCGTCGCCGGTAACTGGCGGCGCTTCGAAAGATTATAGGTTAGACGCGTCATCCCTAATATACCGGTATTGGTTGCCATCAATAAGATACTCACCGCAAGGATGCTGACCAACCCGGGCAACCAGTTTTGCACATAGGTCAGTATTTTTATGACTACAGCGCGAAACATATCCGATTGGATTCCACTGACAATCTGTTCAGGGATGATTGCCCCGGACACGGCACCGGCGATACCGGCAACCGGGTTTCTGGCCCAGCCGTTCTCAGGGTCACCTAATTGCTGCGGTGTCATGGCCGAGAGAGCCACCAGCGAAATTCCGGCAAAGAGAATCAGAACCGTGACCACCATTAAGATATATGTCTGCGGCATTTTCTTTTCCGGTTTTTTTGCTTCCTCGGCATGCTGGGCTATCGATTCTACACCGGTAAAACATAATGCCGCCACCGCCACTCCGAATATCAAATTAGGTACCGAAGGCCAGTTTCCTACGCCAAACATATGTTGAACCAAAATTGAAGGATCGGGGATCAGGATCAACAACATGCCCAGAACAATCAGAATGATCAGTACCAAGATATCGAGCGTCACAAACAATACAGTAAATCGAGTCCATTCTCCGACGCCGGCGGCATTCATTCCCATCAGCAGGAGGATAATGATCATCGAAGCTGTTGTACCCGGAACCGGATCGTTCAATACCGGCCAAAAATGACTTAAATAAGGGGGTATGGTATAAGCAGCGATGGCAACGGTGACCACGTAACTCAGCATGAGCACCCAACCGCTGCTAAAACCAACTATGTCATTAAAAGCGAGGCGGGCGTAGTTGGATGAACCGCCACCTTCGGGAACCATAGCCGAACCTTCGGCATAGGTCAAAGCATTAAAGATATAAATGATTCCGGCGATACCCAGGGCAACCGGTGTCGCACCGAGGGCAACGAGGGCGATGACGCCCAGAGCATAATAAATCGAGGAACCGACATGGCCGTATCCAATACTGAACAAGCCCGGAATCCCCAGGACACGATGCAGCCGGTAAGGCTTGATACGGGGCGGTCGCACCACTCTATCTCCCGGCTTCAACCGCCAATTGACATTCATCGCCACTCCGTTCACAGTATTTCCCGTCCGGGGAAAACCAAAGAATATCAGACCGACCGCTGTATACTATCAAAATTATACCCTGGAATTCCATAAGCCGATAAAATAGCTTTACGAAAGCTGCGCTATTGTTTAATGTTTTCATACCGACTATAATAACCAGAACCTGATATGAAATCTGTGGAACTGGAATACAATAAAATCCTGGTGCCGGTAAACGGTTCAAAAGCCGATGATGAAGCCGTGCGACTAGCATGCCGCCTAGCCAAAAAAAACAAAAGCAAGATATGGGCGGTCTGTGTCATCACCGTGAAACGGGCGCTACCGCTTGACGCCGAACTGGATGAGGAAACGCGGCGCGGCGAAGAAATTCTCGACAGAGCGGAGCGGGTCGCTGAAGAGCAGGAATATGAGATAGAGACTGATTTGCTCCAGGCCCGCGAAGCCGGTCCCACAATTGTCGACGAAGCGATCGAACATGATGCAGACCTTATTCTGATGGGCGTAGAATACCAGCGGAGTTTCGGCCAGTTCAGCATGGGCAGCATTCTTCCCTATGTATTAAGAAATGCGCCCACTCGTGTTATACTATATCAGGTACGTACTTAAACAGTATGTAAGCTTCTCATTATGAAGATATTAATCATGGGCTGCGGTCGCACGGGGGCTCGTCTGGCCGGAATGCTGGATACTGCCGGTCACCAGGTTATTATCATTGACACCGATTCTTACGCTTTCAGGCGTCTTCCCGTTGATTTTCGCGGCACTGCACTGGTCGGCAACGGTCTTGATAAAGAAGCGCTGCGCAAAGCCGGCATACAGGACGTTAAAGTATTCGTTGCGATAAGCCAGGAGGACAACCGCAATATCATGGCTGCCCAGATTGCCAAGCATATCTTCAATATCGAAAGCGTCATCTGCCGGATTTATGATCCGTTAAGGCAGGAAATATTTGAAAAACTCGGTATCGAGACTTTTAGTCCGACGACATTATTTGCAAGATTGCTTCAAGAGAAAATCGAGAGCAAAGGAAGCTGATGTATATCGTTGTCGTAGGCGGTGGGCGCGTCGGTTATTATCTCACCAAAGCGCTTCTTGATGAGCAGCATGAAGTAGTTCTCGTCGAAAAAGAAGCCGCCATCTGCGATACTATCAACGAAGAGTTGGGCAGCGTTTGTATTCGCGGCGATGGTTCTGAAGTGGCAGTTCTGACCGAAATCGGAACGAATCGCGCTGATATGTTCGTTGCGGTTACCGGCAATGACGAAGATAACCTGGTATCCTGCCAGATTGCAAAACATCATTTCAAGGTTAACGTTACCATTGCCCGGGTATCAAACCCCAACAACGCCGAACTTTTTAAAAAGCTGGGGATTAATATCACCATAGTCAGCACAAATCTCATCCTCGAAAGTATAACAGCTTTACTGCCTACCCATACCCTCACTCACCTGATGTCGGTCCGGGAACAGGGCCTGGAAATCGTAGATATCAAGATTTTCAAGGATTCGTCCACAATAGGCAAGGCGATAAAAAATATCAAATTACCCCCAAATACCATCCTTTCCCTGGTAATCCGTAAGGGTACCCGGCCTTTTGTCCCCTCTGCAGAAACGGTAATTCAAGTCGAAGACCAGATAATCGCCGCTACTTCAGCCGATTCCGAGGCACAACTCCGGCGCACTCTCAATGAATCAGACATATAAATTGGTTCCTCTCCGGTAACCTACAGCACGGGTTTTGACGTTCGGCATTTTTCGCGGTAAATTATTGCTTATTGTCTTATTACTGTCCTGAAAATTATCATATGACGTTTTCACAAAAGACTAACTGGATGCGGGCGCTCTCGCTACTGGGACTGATCATTATCGCTGTGACCGGTATTATCGTCCTGCGAACCCGTTATCATCACCCCACTCTCCTGGAAATTAATGAGGGGCAACCCGAAATTAAAGGCGGCAGCATCTACATTGACGGTGCAGTAACAGCACCCGGATATTATCCTTTTCGTCCGGACGATACTATAGCCGATTTAATCGAGTCCGCCGGGGGCATCAACGGCCAAGTCGATTCTTTCCGATTACTGGCTTCTTTTGCACACGAAGAGAGTAAACCTCAAAAAATAAATATCAACCGGGCTGAAGCCTGGCTGTTGAAGGCATTACCCGGGATCGGAGAAACACTCGCCCGGCGTATCGTGGACTATCGTCTGCAAAACGGCTCTTTTCACGATACATCAGGTCTATTAAAGATATCGGGCATCGGTAAGACCGAGTACGAGCGAATCCGTGATTTGATCACCGTCTCCGGTGATTGAAAAGCCGGTGAATAATGCCGACGATTTGTGTTGCTTCCGCCTGGTTACTCGGCATAATCCTCGGCTACATTATGCAACCAAAACCATGGTTTTTCGCAATCGGATTGCTGCCGATTCCTCTTTTGTTTGCTCCATTTATGCGTAAAAAATGGCTGATTGTAGTGCCGCTCCTTATGCAGGAATTATTTTCCCCCCAGATACCGACCTGCAAAGCTATAACGGAACCGGTATCCTGGAAATAGAAGGGACACTCAGCCGCAACCCGGAAAACACCCCGAAAAGCACCCGGCTATATTTGAGTGCTTCATCCCTACGCGAAAATGGGCGATGGAGAGATGTCTCCGGGACAGTATTAATCTTCACCAACCGTTATCCGGAATATAAATACGGTGACCGGTTAATTTTGCACGGCATTCTGCAGGATCCGAAAGTCAAAGTTGACGCTGATTACGCTACCTTTCTGGCGCAGCAGGGAATCTATTCCACCATGTCCTACCCCCAAATTACCGTCGCGGGCCAAGGGGGTTCTCCGCTGCTACGATGGCTTCATACCACGCGTGATGCAATCGCCGGAACACTCGCCAGAATTCTACCGGAACCGCAAGCTTCGCTCGCCCAGGGAATCACGTTAGGCATGCGCGGCAATATCCCCACGTCACTCAAGGAGGACTTTGCCAGAACCGGAACAACGCACCTTCTCGCCATTTCCGGGATCAATCTCACTATCGTTGCCGGAATCCTGGTAAGCGCCGCTTTGAAACTCTTCGGAAGACGTTACCATATTCATATCTTCCTGACACTGGCAATCATACTGATTTATGCCTGGCTGACCGGTTTGCAACCGCCAGTGCTACGGGCAACGGTAATGCTTGCGTTCTTTTTGGGCGCCGACCTTTTCGGACGGCAGAAAAGCACGATCATCGCTCTTTTGCTGGCGGCTTGCCTGATGAGCCTTTTCGATCCCGACGTGCTGCGAGAAGCTTCCTTTCAATTAAGCTTCCTGGCAATGACCGGGCTTATTTTTATTGCATCCCCTCTCCAGAATGCAGTTCAGAACCGGTTAGACCGTCTCACTGATAACCGCAATGTTGCCGCCCTCCTCAACATTGTGAGCAGCGGTTTCATTGCCAGCCTAGGTGCAACGATCACAACCTGGCCACTGGTTGCTTACTATTTCGGGATATATTCCTGGATCGGACCGCTGGCAACCGTCATTACTATACCAGTCTTACCAGCGATCATCCTTACATCAATACTCTCCGGAACGATCGGTCTTTTCCTGCTACCCATTGGTCAATTCATCGGCTGGGCGGCCTGGTTTCCTTTGTCTTACCTTATTACCGCAGTTACAGCGCTTGCCCGGTTTCCCGGAATATCCTTCGGTCTGCACGATCTGTCAGTGATATATATCCTGCTTTATTACACGCTTCTGATTGTGATACTGATCTGGATTAGAAGAAAGACGTGGCTGACGGTACCGTATAAGGTTGTAATGTACGGGTTTTCCCGGGTACCGTTTAAATGGGTTGCAACACCTACCGCAGCGTTGGCTATCGTTATCTGGCTATGGATATTTACAATACCGGACGAAAACGTCCATATCAGTTTCCTCAATGTCGGTCAGGGCGATGCAATCTTAATTGAGAAAGGTTCTCGACAAATTCTGATCGACGGCGGTCCGGAACCACACGCAACAACCAACGCGCTCGGTAAAAAAATGCCGTTCTGGGACCGCACGATCGACCTCGTTGTTTTGACCCACCCTGATAATGATCACCTTGGCGGGCTTATCGCCATACTGGAACGTTATCATGTCAACACAGTTTTAGCACCCAATGTTAATGAAAATTCGCCTCTCTACGAAGCATGGCTGGCTACGATATCAAAAAAGCCGGTCAAATCGTTGACGGCAACCGCCGGACATACTATTTCGCTCGGCAATGATCTCACCATCACCGTCCTGAACCCGCCACCGAACGAGCATCTCTCAGCGAGGACACCGGTAAACGAATTTTCGGTGGTGCTGCACGTCCGGGCAGGTAATATCAGCTTCCTGCTGACCGGCGATCTCGGCACAACCGGCGAACAACGGCTGATAGATGAACGGATACCGCTAAAAAGCACCGTCCTGAAAGTAGGCCATCACGGCTCGACAACTTCTACAGGAGCCGATTTCTTGAGGGCGGTTGCGCCGCGTGCCGCTGTGATTTCAGTCGGCCAGGGCAACCGTTTCGGTCATCCCAATCCAGAGGTCGTGCAAAAGCTCGAGAGAATAATGGGAACGGAACGGATTTACCGCACTGACCATCACGGAACAATCGAATTTATCACTGACGGTACACGGCTCTGGGTGGTGACCGATAATCCTTGACTCAATCATCAGTTGGCGGTAATCTAAAGCTAGTAATTTCGTCCGGGAGGCTTGACATGGAATCAAGAACTGTTTATTTCGATAAACCAGGGAAAGAGAACTCCGAAGCTGTTTTTGCGATTGCCCGCAAGCGGGCAGAAGAACTGGGCATAAAGACAATCATCATAGCTTCAACTACCGGAGAGACGGCCGTTAAAGCAGTCGAGGCCTTCAATGGTTACAAGGTAGTCATCGTCACCCATGTCATGGGCTCGCGTGATCCGAACGTCCAGCTTTTTACGGAAGACAACCGGAAGGCGGTCACCGCAGCGGGGGCAATTATGGTCACTACCGCTCATGCTTTCGGCAGCATTGACCGCGCCATGCGCAAGAGTTTCAACATGGTAGGGTTGGGAGAAACGATTGCCCACGTGCTGCGCATCTTCGGACAGGGCATGAAAGTGGTTTGCGAGATATGCCTGATGGCGGCAGATGCCGGAGCGGTGCGAACCGACGAAGAAGTGATCAGTATCGGGGGGAGCGGACGCGGGGCCGACACGGCGGTCGTTCTGAATCCGGTTAATACCACCGATTTCTTCAATCTCAAGGTTAAAGAAATATTGTGCAAACCGAGACTGGGTTAATACCAAAAGAATCCAGATTATAGCAAAATGGGATACCATCATCATAAAGAAATATCGCCACACCAGGTGACCTTTGCCGTGATCATTATCTCCGACAGCCGGACGGAGAAGACCGACGAATCGGGGAAGTATCTGCGGGAAAAACTGACCGAAGCGGGTCACCGGGTAGTTTTTTATACTCTGCTGAAAAATGAACCGGAGGCAATCAGGAAGACTTTTAGCGAGCTTATCGCCAAACCGGAATGCCAGGTAATCATCACTTCAGGCGGCACTGGAGCCAGTCTGCGGGATGTCACTATCGAAACATTAGCCCCGATGCTGGAGAAAAAGCTGGACGGCTTTGGAGAGTTATTCCGCTATCTGACATTCCAGGAAATCGGGACAACCAGCGTGATGAGCCGGGCAATGGCCGGGGTGATGCGGGGAAAGGTGGTTATCAGCCTGCCCGGATCGCTGAATGCCGTAAGCCTGGCAACGGAAAAAATTATCCTGCCGGAGATCGGCCACATGGTCAGAGAAGCCAGCCGGTGAAATCATCTGATTCGCCAATGTCATTTGAAGAAGCCCGGGCGATAGTTACGGAGCAAGTCCGACCGGTCGAGGCGACGGAGACGGTCCGGCTTGATTACTTGTTACACCGGGTGATTGCCGCGGACTATACAACTGCAGTTAACGTTCCCTCATTCAGCCGGGCAGTGCGGGACGGTTATGCTATCCGTTCGTGCGATGTTGCCGGCGCCAGCCAGACCAATCCTGCAGTGCTAGAGATCACCGGGGCAGTCTATGCCGGAGATCTGCCAGGTTACAAGGTCACCAGGGGTACCTGTGTGCGGATCGCCACCGGAGCCGTACTCCCGAAAGGAGCCGATGCGGCAGTCAAAATCGAGGACACGGAAGCGGAGGGGTTACATATCCGCATCTCTCACCAGGTACAAAGCGGCGAGAACACCGGGACTACCGGTGAAGATGTAAAGAAAGATGCCTACACTTTGCCGAAGGGCACCGTTCTGGATGCCAACAAGATCGCCCTGATAGCCGCACAGGGCAAGACCCGCCTTGAAGTCTACAAACGACCGCGGGTAGCCGTTTTACCATCCGGTAATGAACTGGTGTCGCCCGGGAAACGAGCGCGGCGCGGCCAGGTATATGATTCCAACAGCTACGGCGTGGCCGCGGTCATCGACGCTAACGGCGGCGAAGCGCTGACTGCTGGTATCGCAGGGGACCGGCCTGACATCATACGCGGCATGATAGCCGAAGGACTGAAACACGACATGACAGTCATTTGCGGCGGATCATCGGCAGGAGACCGGGACCTGACCGCCGGGGTACTGGCGGGGTGGGGGAAAATATTATTTCACGGTGTCCGGATGCTACCGGGCAAATCAGTCCTCTTCGCCCTAGTCGACGGGAAGCCGTTATTCGGCCTGCCCGGAAACCCATCTGCCTGCTTGATGTGCGCTCATCTCTTCGTTATGCCCGCTGTCCGAAAAATGGCCCGGATGCCCGACCCCGGCGGAAATACGATGACCTTGCCGTTAGCCCATGATTTCACAGCAAGGCCTGGACCAAGGCAATTTATCCCGGTGATCATCGAGAACGAAAAGGTAATACCCGCACCACAGGAAGCGGGTGCAATAACAACCCTAGCCCGATCCGCGGGATACATCTCCATCCCGGAGACCACGCGGAACGTGATGCGGGGAACACCGGTAACAGTGACCCTTTTTTAGACTATACTACCGGTAGGAAAGAGAAGATGGCACACCGGATTATCGACCGCATCAGTTATCATGCGGTTTATGACGAGTCAATCACAGATGCACTGGAGTATGCCCGAGATAACGGTTTTCACGGCATCCAGATCGCCGTGGAAACCCCGCACCTGGCTTTCGAAGCGCTGTCACCGGAAACAGTGCGGGAAATTGCCAGCTTGGTGGCGTCGCAGAACAGTTTCGTCTCGGTACACGCTCCCGACGATGGGTTATCTATCTTCCAGCATAGCCCGATCCTGCGAGAGGGGATGCACCAGTATTACCGGGCATTATTCGATTTTGCGAGCAATATCAAAGCCCGGCTGGTTACGATACACCTCGGCAGCATGGCAGTATTTCGCACCGACACACGACGGCAGTTGACCGTCCCGGAAGCCGACCTGTCAGTATACCGCGGTGTGGCAGCACATAATCTGAACACCCTGATCGATGCGACCGCGGATCGCTTCATCCTGTGCATCGAAAGCTATGCGCTCGACGAATTCAGCCTGTTCCTTCTTAAACCTTACCTGGAAAACCAGCGGCTGGCGCTATGCTGGGACATCGCCAAGACATGGAACAACCCTGCACTGGAACGCTATTTCTTTTCCTCACTTGACCATGTGAAGCAGGTACACCTGCATGATATCCGTAGCGATGAAGACGGCGCATCACGAAGCCACTGCGTAATCGGCAGCGGGGAAATCGATTTCACCTCCTATTTGAACCGCCTGGCGAGCGCGGACATACCGGATTACTGCATCGAAGTCCGCCCGCGCGAAAAAGCGCGGGAAAGCCTGGAAGAACTAAAAAATCTCCTGGGTCCCATTTAAAAACAATTCGAGGCTGATAACGCAATTCTGCAGAAACAATTCCCTCGTGAAACGGGTTTGCACCGGTGACCTTATCTCTCTTCCATCCCTGACACCTGGCAGGGGCCGAGGAGGGAGACGCAGTGCGGGTAAAACGAGGGCGGGCAATCATCCAGTATTCTTCCCACATTCAGTTCATAATACCTTTTAGAAAGATTTTTACGGCGACCCGGCGATATCGGGGGTTCGACCTGTTCATTACGGGGGCAGGTGATAGAAGCGGGTGATGTATCAGAAGCCGGCCGTGGTTCGACAGGCTCACCACGAGCGGAGATAACCCTTCGACAGGCTCAGGATGACCCTTCGACAAGCTCAGGGTGAGCGGGGGGATGAC
>JBBITI010000084.1:9976-10212 GCA_037440885.1 Dehalococcoidales bacterium
TCCTTCGGCGGGCTCAGATGACCCTTCGACAGGCTCAGGATGACCCTTCGACAGGCTCAGGGTGAGCGGAGGGGGTTCAGGGTTTACGGGAAAGGTCAGCTCGGGATAAGTGTATCAATGCAGTGATAACGTTAATCAGCCGCTCGGTGACAATGTTATTCAGCCGCTCATGGTGATAATGTTATTCAGCCGCTCATGGTGAGCTTGTCGAATCCAGAGCGGCGGGATTGGAACTC
>JBBITI010000085.1:0-3892 GCA_037440885.1 Dehalococcoidales bacterium
ATCCTTGATCGTGATCGGCTTCCGTCAGGCTCATTATTCAATTAGAAAAGACTCCGGACCGCCCCTCCAATCCAACCCCCGAAATCTGTTTTCCTCTTCGAAAGGCACTTTTTCTCTTCGGTCTTGTCCCGGAAGGTACTATTTTTGTCCCCGGATGTTATCATTTATCTTGATACCGCTATTTTCAACCCTTACCTTGAACAACATTTTAGGAACAGTATCAATGACTGAATCACGACGGGTTAAGAATAATCCTTTATCCGCCCTCCTCGCCGCCTCCGAGGTTTCTCCTTTCGCTAAAACCGGCGGCCTTGGTGATGTCCTGGGTTCCCTGCCTGCTGTCCTGGCGTCCCGGGGCGTTCGTGTCTCGGTAGTTATGCCGGCTTACCGCGCGGTCCTGCAGGGCAATTTCCCTGTTGACGATACCGGGATCGTACTTTCGGTCCCCATCGGAGCCGATCACGAGGCCTGTCAGGTCCTCAAAACCACCGCCTCCGGTGGCGTGCCGCTATATCTGCTCCGGGCTGACCGCTATTTCGATCGGGATGGCCTCTACGGAACGGCAGATCAGGATTATCCGGACAACGCCGAACGCTTTGTCTTTTTTTCCCGTGCTGTCCTGGAACTGATGTGCCTTCAACCCCACCATATACTCCATGCCCATGACTGGCATGCCGCTCTGGCGGTCGTCTTTCTCAAAACCCAACCCCTCCGCTACCCCGCACTGCCGGATGTCAAATCCGTGATGACCGTTCATAACCTGGGATACCAGGGTCGTTTCGCTAATACCGCCTGGCCTCTCCTCGACCTCGATTGGAGTCTTTTCAATTACCGTTGCCTGGAGTTCTATAACGATATCAACTTTCTCAAGGGCGGCATCGTTTTCGCCGACGCTGTTACTACCGTCAGCCCCAGTTATGCTGCCGAGATTATGACTCCGGAGCAGGGCTTCGGACTGGACGGTGTCCTGCACGAGCGGGCTGACCGCGTCTTCGGCATCTTGAACGGTGTTGATTACTCGATCTGGAACCCGGACACCGATCCCTATCTTGCCCGTAACTTCAGCATTACCCACCTCGCCGGTAAAAAACATTGCCAACAGTCTCTCCGGCAGTATTTCCATCTTGACCCCACGGCCAACACCCCGGTCATCGGCATGGTTACCCGCCTGTCCCGGCAGAAGGGACTCGACCTCGTTCAGGAAGCATTCGACCGCCTGCTGGAAACGGGTTGTCAATTTGTTCTCCTCGGCACTGGCGATTCCGATCTCCAGGACTATTTCCGCGACGTCGGCTTAAAATATTCCGGGCGTGTTGGCGTCGAAATCGGGTTCCGCGACGATCTTGCGCATCGCATAATCGCCGGTTCTGATATGTTGCTTATGCCTTCCCTCTATGAGCCGGGGGGCTTGACGCAGTTGTATGGATTGCGCTACGGCACTATCCCGGTCGTCCGTGCTACCGGTGGTCTCAAGGATACCGTTGTCCCCTGGAACCCTGATCGCAAAACCGGCAACGGCTTCTCTTTCACGGCCTACCGGTCCGATGCCCTCCTCGCCGCCGTACAACAGGCTGTCACCCTTTTCCGTCAACCAAAGGACTGGGCCAAACTTGTGAAAAATGCCATGAAATCCGACTTCTCCTGGGCGAAATCAGCCGCTGCATATGTCCGGATTTACCGCCGCTTGTTGCGCGGGTAAGACTGATGCGAATGAAGTTGTTACTTATCAGTAACAGGTCTGTAACTTTTGTGTAACCTTTGTTGCCGGGTTTTAACAAGATTTTAACGCATATGATATAATTTAATAATTACACACAACTTTCTTTTTCATGACCCTCCCACGATATAGCCCGGTTGTCCCGCCGGGCTTTATCATTTTAGAAGGCATTTATAATTTTTCAATCTCCACCAACAGTGTTGCCACCAGGTTCGCCTCTTCGACCACCGCTATCTTTTCTCCCTTCTTGAACAGGAGCCCCTTCCCCTTCCCGCAGGCTATCCCGATATCCGCCTCTTTTGCTTCCCCCGGTCCGTTCACTGCGCAGCCCATCACCGCCACCCGCACCGGTTTCTTTATCTTTACCAGTTCTCTCTCCACTGCTTCGGCGATCGCTATAATGTCTACTTCTGTTCTCCCGCACGTGGGACAACTCACCAGCACTGGCCCTCGTTGCCGGAGTTCCAGGCTCTTCAATATCTCATAAGCAGCGAAGACTTCCTCCCGGGGATGGGCGGTCAACGATACCCGGATCGTGTCCCCGATGCCCATGTACAACAGCGTACCGATCCCTACGCTGCTGCGAATGATGCCCGTTCTCGGCGTGCCTGCTTCTGTAATCCCCACGTGCAGCGGGTACTGCACACGGTCCGCAATATCCCGGTATGCTTCTACCGTCGTCGGCACATCGAAAGCTTTCAATGATATCTTGATCAGGTCGAAGTCCATGCTCTCCAGTAACCGCACCTCCTCCAGTGCCGCCTCGACCATCCGCTTCGCAGTGCTCAGTTCTGGTCGGAAATCACGTGGCATGCTACCTGCATTCAACCCGATGCGGATCGGTATCTGCCTTTCCTTGGCTGCTCTGACCACTGCTTTTACCCGTTCTGCCCCCCTGATATTCCCCGGGTTGATCCGTAAGCCGTCCACCCCACCCTTTAACGCCGCGATCGCCAGTCGGTAATCGAATTGAATGTCCGCCACCAACGGAATGCTGATCCCTTTCTTGATGCCGGGTATTGCTTCCGCTGCCACCATATCCGGCACCGCCACCCGGACTATTTCACAGCCTGCTTCTTCCAGTTCGTTGATTTGCCTGACCGTCGCCTTCACGTCCCGGGTATCGGTATTGGTCATCGACTGTACCACTATCGGCGCATCGCCCCCGATCGCCACATCACCGATCATAATTTGCTTTGCAAACCTGCGTTTCTCGGTCACGGAATCAGACTGCCTCCCGTCACAATCCGCGCAATGTCCTGGTAAGTGATAGCCACAAAAAACAGAATCAACAACGCAAAACCACCCAGGTGGACCATCCCTTCAATCCGGGCTGGTATCCTTTTTCCCCTCCGCACCCATTCCAGAAAGACAAAAGCAATCCGCCCGCCGTCCAGACCGGGTAGCGGAAATATATTGAAAATCGCCAAATTGATTGATAGAAATGCCGCAAACTCGAACAGCGGGCTGATGCCCGCGCTGGCTACCTGCCCCGTCATCTGCGCAATCCCCACCGGTCCGGTAAACTGCGCCGCTGTCGTCCCGATGACCATGCTGATAATCCCGTTCTTGAACAATACGAATGTCTCGAAGCACGAAACCACCCCTTTCGGGATCGCCTTCCAGAAAGGTAGTGACTCCCGGATCAGTCTGGCATTTTCTGTCCGCGTCAGCACCCCCACCGCTCCTTGACCCTCCGGTGGCCTCCAGCGCGGTGTCACCTGTACCGTTTCTGTTGTCCCGTCGGTGTGCTTGAGTTCGATGCGGATCGGGTTTCCCAGATTTAACTGGATCTCCCGGCTCAGTTCGCCGGCATAGTTGACTGTCTTCCCGTTCACCGCTATCAGCGTGTCACCCGGCCTGATTCCCGCCATGGCCGCCGGTGAATTCGGTGCCACGTCTTCGATCATTACCTGCCCCTCTATCGCCTGGTGCGGCACCATGAAAGCAATCGAGAACAACAAAAAGGGCAGGATTATGTTCATTAAAGCCCCCGAACTCAGTACCAGGAGACGGGTGGCAATACTCTTTCCGGCCAGGCTGCCTTTGACAGTCGGATCTTCTTCCCCGGCCAGTTTCACAAATCCGCCCAGTGGAATCGCATTTATCGAGTATAACGTCCCCCCCCGCCTGAACCCGAAGATGCGCGGTGGAAAGCCGACCGCAAATTCGAGT
>JBBITI010000085.1:3940-9972 GCA_037440885.1 Dehalococcoidales bacterium
CAACTCTGCGGCTACCATGCCGCCCACCTCCGGCTTGTGGAAGTGCATGCCAATGAATAACTCCTTTAGTTTCGTGAAAACTTGCGCCGGACCTCTTCGCCAACCTTCAGGATATCTCCGATTCCGGGTCTCTCGATCGGAGAATGTTCGTCCAGTATTACCGCTACCTTCTGCGCAATCTCGTTGAAACCGATCCGGCCTTCCAGAAACTGCGCCACCGCGCCTTCGTCAGCCGCTGAAAGCACTGCCGGATAGGTTCCCCCCCTCCGTCCCGCCTCCATCGCTAGCTTCAAACACGGAAAAGTATCATAATCGGGTGCCTGGAAAGTCAGCGCTTTGATTGCCGAAAAATCCAATCTCGGCAGTCGTTCGTTCGCCAGTCGCTCCGGGTAGGATAACGCATACTGGATGGGTATCCGCATGTCCGGGCAACCCAGTTGGGCTTTCATTGCGCCGTCGGCAAATTCCACCATCGAATGGATAATACTCTGCGGATGGATGACCACTGAAATCCGGTCAAATGGTATCCTGAAAAGCCAGTGCGCTTCGATTACCTCCAGTCCCTTATTCATCAGTGTCGCAGAATCGATAGTAACCTTCTTCCCCATGTTCCACGACGGATGCTTTAACGCTTGCTCCGGCGTCACCCGAGCTAGTTTCTGTTTCGTATAGTTTCGGAACGGCCCACCCGATGCGGTCAGGATAATCCGTTCCGGAAAACCCTCTTCACCCGCCAAACATTGCCAGATCGCACTATGTTCGCTGTCCACCGGTAATAATGTCGCCCCGCTCTCCACCGCCGCCCCGGTTATCAGGCTGCCCGCCGCCACCAGCGATTCTTTGTTCGCCAGCGCTATCCGCTTCCCTGCCCGCGCTGCCGCCAGCGTCGGTAGTATGCCCGCATCTCCGGACACCGCTATCACCACCAGGTCGGCTTCAGGCAAGGCTGCTATCTGTTCTAAAGTGATCTTGCCCCGTCTGCTCTCTTCCTCTGCCACGGTATGACAGATGATCTCCGGCTTGAATTCTTCCGCCTGGGCAGCCAACAACGCCCGGTTGTGGCCCCCGGCCAACGCAATAACTTTATATCTATCCGGGTATTGTCGGACAATGTCGAGGGTTTGCCTGCCGATCGATCCCGTCGACCCGAGAATGGCAAGCTTCTTTACTGCACCAACCATACAAAATAGTATACCATGATGGCTGCGAAAGCGACGCTGTCCATACGGTCCAACGCTCCCCCGTGCCCCGGCAGCAGGTGGCCGGAATCCTTTGCCCCCATGTTCCGCTTGAGAAGCGATTCCACCAGATCGCCCAGTTGCCCGATTACGCTTCCCGCAAGGGCGAGAAATACCGCGGTGACCGCGCTCAAAGCGGGCAAATGCAACGGGTTCGTCGCCGTCCCGAAATGCGTCGGTAAAAATACCAGGCAGATGATCACCGCCCCCGCCAACCCCCCAATACAGCCTTCCCACGTCTTCGCCGGACTGATCGTCGGCGCAAACTTGTGTCTTCCCCAAGCTCGTCCCACGAAGAACGCTGCAGTATCTGAAGCGTATGTGATGAACAATACAAAATAGACCCAGTTCCGGCCGTCTTCCATGCCCCTCAAAGCCACCAGGTAACTCAACAAAAAGCCGACGTACCCGATGCCCCCCAGCGTCCACGCCCAGCGTGTAAATGCCTGGTTGCGTGGCTCGCTACCTAACACCGTTATCAGTGGCAGTACGATCGCCGCCGCCAGCAGCGCCGGAATCAGGGCTTCTGCCTTTGTTCCCAGACTGCCGTAAAATAACGGTTCCCGCGCTGCAATAAACAGGGCTGTCATCACGATGCCGAAAACTACCATCGGTCTGATGCCGGCTTTCCGGTTCAAGCGGAAGAACTCGTACGCCCCAATCATCCCCCAGATCAGCACGAAAATCGTGAACCAGGGTACCGGTTGCTGGAACCAGACTGCCGCCATGATCACCGGCAACCCGATCGCGCTGGTCAGGATTCGTTTTTTCAACATCGGTATTTTTATTGTCGTTCTATTATTTCCAGAACCTGCCGCAGCCTCTTGATTTCATAATCCGGCTTCGTACCATGCTGCGGCCGGGCATTTCCGTGTGGATTAAACCAGGCCGCTCTGCAACCGGCATTCTTCGCCCCCACCACATCGTTTTCATAGCTGTCTCCGACGTACAAAAGGCCGCCCTGTTCTTCATCCAGATGCGCCGCCGCCCTCAAGAAGATCCTCGCATCCGGCTTCCGGATACCGATCTCTTCCGAGATCACGATGCAGCTCAACAGGTGCTTTATCCCCAGGCTCTCCAGTTTCCGGTACTGCACATCTGGACTGCCGTTGGTGATTATCCCCACCTTTACCAGCCCCACCAGTTTGTTTATCGTCGCCCTCGCCCCCGGTAAAAATGTCCTCATAGCAGGTAACGTCTTTACATAGAAATCATTGATCTCCGCCGCATACCGCTCGTCCCGTCCCAGTGTCCTTAAAAAAAGTTGGTTTCTCTTCAGTCGGGATTCCTTCACCGTTGCCCCCGCCTTGAATTCCTCCATCGCTTTCTGGTCCGACTCGATAAATACCTTTACCAGCATCGTCGGCTCGATCCCGCGAAAAAGGCCGTCGAATTTTCCCGCCATCCGGTTTAATGTTTGTATGATCGCCCGGTCACGGTCAAACAATGTATCGTCCAGGTCGAATATTACCCCTCTAATCGTTGCATTCATCGCGCCAAACCTCTTTGTCATGACAGTATAACAGAGCAGTTTGCTTGTGGCTATCCGGGCATCATGGTTCCTGCTTCTGTTCGCAGGATACATGTTCTCTGGAAGGATAATCCGCCGTTGTTTATAAAGCCCCGAAACGCCGCTTTCGCCGGCTATATGATATCAGCGCTTTCTCGATGTCTCTTTTACTGAAATCGGGCCATAAAACACTGGTCAGGTAATACTCGCTGTAAGCTGTTTGCCATATCAGGAAATTACTGAAACGAACTTCGTCGCCGGTCCTAATTAACAGGTCTACCGGCGGGGTTCCCGCCGTATACAGGTAACTTTCGAAAAGTGTCTCGTCGATCGCCTCCGGTTGCACCCCCTCCCGCACCAGTCGCTTTACTGCGTCCACTATTTCCGCTCGCCCCCCGTAATTGAAGGCAATGTTGAGTATCATCCGCGAATTCCGCTCTGTCGTTTCCACCGCATGGGTAATCGTGTTCCTGAGTTTTTCCGGAAGTTGCTCCAGGCGACCGATATGCCGCAGTTGAATGTCCCGCTCGTTGATGTAAACAAGGTGCTTCTCGATAAAGTGTTGAAGCAGATCGAACAGGCCTTCGACTTCTTCCTTCGGTCGCCCCCAGTTCTCGGTAGAGAAACCGTAAAGGGTCATGTATTTAATCGGGTATTCGGATAAATACTGCACCATCCGCAGCATGTTCTGTGCTCCCACCTTATGCCCCGCCAGACGGGGCAAACCCCGCCGCTCCGCCCACCTCCCGTTGCCGTCAGGTACAATCGCCACGTGGACCGGTAGTTTCTCTAAATTGATAGGTGGTTTTTCACTCACGGTTAAATCCGGTGCTGGCACTAGACGCGGGATAATTCCTGTTCTTTATCTTTTCCGATCTGCTCAGCTAAGGCAATAAATGCATCTGTGTTCTTTTGTAGCTGGTTGGTCAATCTTTTCAGTTCGTCCTGGGTAATTTCCTTCTTTCTCTCCAGTTCTTTCAACTCCCCCAGCGCATCATGTCGCAGGTTGCGGATCGCCACTTTCCTCTCCTCGACTCTCTTCTTGACCACTCGGGTAAGCTCATGTCGTCGTTCTTCGGAGAGCGGCGGAATCCGGATCCTGATCACATTGCCGTCGTTTACCGGTGTCAACCCCAGGTCAGATGCCTGTATTGCCCGCTCTATCATCCGTATTGTCGTCTTGTCCCACGGTTGAATCACCAGGAGATTCGCTTCCGGTGCCGATATCCCGGCTAGTTGCATGATTGGCGTCGTTACTCCCGCATAATCCACTCTGACATGTTCCACCAGAGCCACCGAAGCCCGGCCAGTTCGAATCGTTGCCAGCTCTTTCTTTAACCCTTCGGCACTCTTCCGCATCTTGTCTTCACTGCTTCTTATAATGTCGTTAGCCATTTTTATCCCCGCTTGAAACAATCGTCCCGATTGGCTCGCCTTTCGCGGCCCTCTCTATTGCATCCGGTGTCTGCAAGTTGAATACGATAATCGGTATGTTGTTGTCCAGGCACAACGAGATTGCTGTGCTATCCATCACTTCCAGGCGCCTGTTCAATGCTTCGAAATGAGTTATCTTTTCAAATCTCTCGGCATTCTTGTTTTTCTTGGGATCGGCGCTGTATATCCCGTCTACGTTTGTCGCTTTTAACACTACCTCCGCACCGATCTCTACCGCTCGCAGCGCGGCTGCCGTATCCGTCGTCATGTATGGATTACCCGTGCCGCAGGCAAATATCACTGCTCGCCCCTTCTCCAAGTGCCGGATCGCCCTGCGCCTGATATAAGGTTCGGCAATTTGCTGGATGTTAATCGCAGATTGTGTCCGGGTGATTACCCCTTCTCTCTCCAGAGTGTCCTGCAAGGCAAGGGCATTTATCAGCGTGGCTACCATCCCGGCATAATCGGCGGTCGCCCGTTCCATGCCGTCTCTTTCCGCATCCGCCCCCCGCATAAAATTGCCACCCCCGACCACGATCCCCACGTTGACCCCGCTCTCCATCACTCGTTTGATCTGTCGGGCAACGTTCCGCAGCACCGCACTGTCGATGCCCCACTCCCGGTTGCCGCCAAAAGCTTCCCCACTTAGTTTCAGAAGAACTCTCTTATATCGTGGTTTTGCTTCAGCCATGTCCCGGTCTTGGCTCTACTCGCCGATTTCGTATCTGGTAAATCGGCTTATTTTTATATTTTCCCCGGTCTTCGTTATCGTCTGGTTGACCAGGTCTTTTATCATCACTGACGGGTCCTTGATAAATGCTTGTTGCATCAGCGCCGCTGTCGCCGCATCGAGTCCGCTGCCCTCGGGAATATCTTCAGCATTGATATATACCGGCGACATCGCCGCTATCTGCATCGCAACATCATGCGCTAATTGCTTGAATTCGTTGGTTCGCGCCACAAAATCGGTCTCGCAGTTGACTTCCACCAGTACCGCAATGCGCCCCCCGACATGAACATAGCTCTCGATCAGTCCCTGCGCTGTCGTCCGGCTCTTCTTTTTTTCAACCTTCACCAGGCTCAGTTCTTTTAAAATATCGAGGGCTTTCTCTATCTGGCCCTCTGCTTTTATCAGGGCATTGCGGCATTCCATCACGCCCGCCCCGGACTTGCTTCGAAGTGACTTGATCTGTTCTGCGGAAATACTCAACTAAGCCTCCTTGGATTACTGCTGCGAACCGGCATTTTCCGTTGCTGGCACACTTGCCGGCGCGACTGCGGTGCCCGTTTCCACCGCATCGCCATCCTTTTCGGAAATTAACGGTGTCAGAATCGCTTTCCCTTCCAATACCGAATCAGCGATCTTCGCGCACACCAGCTTCACCGCCCGGATTGCATCGTCGTTAGCCGGGACCGGATGGTCTATCTCGTCTGGATTGCTGTTCGTATCGGCTACTGCTACTATCGGTAGTGACATCCGCTTAGCTTCCGCCAGGGCGATCTTCTCTTTCACGGTATCAATAATAAAAAGAGCTGCCGGCAACCGTGTCATCTCTTTGATCCCGCCCAATTGCTTGTTCAAACGAGCGATCTCTTCTTCCAGTTGTAACGCCTCTTTCTTCGGTAAGCGGGTAAATTCACCCCTCGCCTGCTGGTCTTCTAGCCGCACCAGGTAATCGATCCTCGCCTGGATGGTTGTAAAATTGGTCAGTATCCCCCCGATCCACCTCTGGTTGATGTAGGGCATACCGCATCGTTTCGCCTCTGATTCGATCGCTTCCTGTGCCTGCTTCTTCGTGCCTACAAATAATATCGTGCCGCCGTCCGCTACCACCTGCCGCACAAATTCC
>JBBITI010000086.1:0-9919 GCA_037440885.1 Dehalococcoidales bacterium
GTGTCGCCGTAAGGCGACCGTGGGTTCGAATCCCACCCTCTCCGCCATTTTTTAACTTTTCTCACCGGTTCGGTATATCTTCTTCATGCATGGTGCGTTATCGTTAATATCAAGCTGATTGTAATTGTGTTGCTGTACCTGCCGTGCTAGAATCTTGTCTGTAAGATAAAATCAAATGGATTTAACTGAACTTAAATATTGGGTTGGTTTCACTCTGGTCCCGGGTATTGGTCGGGTAAGGTTCGGCCAGTTGCTTAATCAATTCGGCAGCATGGAAAAAGCCTGGCACTCTGACTCGTCTGAGTTGCGTAACGCTGGTCTTGATGCCGGGTCGGTTAAGTCGATTGTTGCTTTTCGGCCTCAGATAGATACTGATGCCGAGATTGAAAAAATGTCGCTCGCCGGGATCCATGCCTACACCTATCAGGACACCGCATATCCGGCCCGGTTGAAAGAAACTTACGATTATCCTCCGGTTATTTATGTCCGGGGTTCCTTTTCCCCCCAGGATGAGTGGAGTATCGCTGTAGTGGGTACGCGCCATGCCACCGCCTACGGACGCCAGGTTACTGAAGAGATCGTCAGTGATCTTGCCCGGAGTAAAATCACTGTTGTCAGCGGGCTTGCCCGGGGCATTGATACCATCGCTCATCGTACGTGCTTGGAATCCGGGGGGCGTACAATGGCCATCTTCGCTTGTGGCCTCGATACTATTTATCCACCGGAAAATGCCCGGCTGGCTCGCCAGATTGTTGAAAACGGGGCTTTGATCAGCGAATATCCGCTTGGTATTAAGCCCAGATCTGAGAATTTCCCTCGCCGTAACCGTATCATGAGCGGTCTTTGTCTTGGTACGCTCGTGATTGAAGCGGGTGAAAAAAGCGGTGCTTTGATCACGGCGCAGATGGCCTTGGAACAGAACCGGGAAGTGTTTGCTGTTCCGGGAAGTATTTTGTCATCGGCCAGCATCGGGACCAATCGACTGCTCCAAGAAGGAGCAAAACTGGTCACTGATTATAAAGATATCTTGGAAGAACTGAATTTGATGACGGTTGACCGTCAGATTGAAATGAAGGAGTTGATACCGCCGACTGAAACTGAATCCATCCTGTTGAAACAGATGAGCGCAGAACCGGTCCACATAGATGAAATTTGCCGGCTGGCTAGTTTGCCGGCTGCCATGGTTAGCAGTACCCTGGCGATGATGGAACTGAAAGGAATGGTCAAACATCTCGGGGCGATGAATTATTCTTTGGCTCGCGAGACGCGCTCCCCGTATTCGGTCGAAGTCGGATAATCGCTATGAAGAATAACCTTGTCATTGTTGAATCACCAGCTAAGGCACGGACACTGGCGCGCATTCTGGGTGGCACTTATGACCTTAAAGCATCAATGGGACATATCAGGGACTTGCCGAAGAGCCAGCTCGGTGTCGAGATTGAAAACAATTTTTCTCCAAAATATGTGGTTCCCCGGGGCAAAAATAAACTGGTGCGCGAATTAAAAGAAGCGGCTAAAGGAGCTTCGGTCATCTACCTGGCTACCGATCCCGATCGGGAGGGTGAAGCAATATCGTGGCACCTGGTCGAAATCACCCGTTCCGATAGTAAACGCTTCCGCCGCGTGGTTTTTCATGAGATTACCGAAGAGGCGATTCAGCAAGCTTTCAAACACCCGCGCGAAATTGACATGGGGCTGGTGAATGCCCAGCAAGCCCGGCGGGTACTGGATCGTCTTGTCGGTTATCAGATCAGCCCCCTGCTCTGGCGGAAGGTCAGGCGGGGCTTATCGGCCGGACGAGTTCAATCCGTTGCTCTGCGGATTATCGTCGATCGCGAACTGGAGATCGAGAAATTTGTCTCTGAAGAATACTGGTCGATTGAAGCCGAGTTGGCTAAACAGGAGATCAGCGATGCCGCAGCTAGTTTCCGGGCGTCATTGGTCGGGCATCTTAACGGCAATAAAGTTCAACTTCATGATAGCGAAGAAGCGGATTCCCTGAAAAACAGACTGGATAAGGCGGTTTTCTCCGTACTCAAAGTAAAGGCCCGGACAGTGAATCGTCAGCCTCCGCCTCCTTTTATTACCAGTACCTTGCAGCAGGAGGCCTGGCGCAAGCTCCACTTTACAGCCGAACAGACGATGGCACTGGCCCAGCAGCTATATGAGGGATTATCTCTGGGTGACGAAGGTAGTGTCGGCTTGATTACTTACATGCGTACCGATTCCACTCATGTAGCCAGACCGGCGCTGGCGGAGAGCAGGGAGTATATCGCTGAAAAATATGGTAAAGAATACGTTCCTGCTCATGCCCGTACTTTCTCGGGTACCGTTAAAGGAGCCCAGGAAGCCCATGAAGCAATTCGACCGACCCGGGTGCATCGTGAGCCGTCTCAGATAAAACGGTTCCTGAATACCAATCAATACCACCTCTACGACCTGATTTGGAAACGGATGGTCGCTTCGCAGATGGCCGTTGCCGTATTTAATAACGTTACTATCGATATTGAAGCTAAGTGTAAAGAACCCAGAGCCAATTATCTTTTCCGGGCTGCCAGTTCTGTGAATAGGTTTCCCGGTTATATCCTTGTTTACACCGAAGGCAGAGATACGGATGAAGAAGAAGAAAGAGATTCTCGTCTCCCCGCCCTTTCTGATGGTGACGCCCTTGCCTTGGTACAAATTATCCCGGCACAGCATTTTACCCAACCACTGCCCAGATATACTGAAGCTACTCTCATCAAGACACTGGAACACTACGGCATTGGCCGCCCGAGTACTTACGCCCCGATCATTTCTACGTTAAGAGAAAGAGAATATATTGTGAAATATGACGGTAGTCTAAAGCCTACCGAATTGGGAGTAATTATCACCGGTCTTCTAAGACAGTACTTCCCGGATATTGTCGATATCCAGTTTACCGCCCGGATGGAGAATGAGCTTGATGAGATAGCTGAGCAGAAACGCGATTGGGTCGGTGCTGTTCAGGAATTCTATGCCCCTTTCCAGGTTAATCTTGGTAAAGCCGCCACTGAGATGGAAAGGGTAAAAATCCCGGACGAGGTTACAGAGGAAAAGTGTCTCCAATGTGGGAAACCCATGGTCGTAAAAAATGGTCGCTTTGGTAAGTTTATTGCTTGTAGTGGTTATCCGGAGTGTAAATTTACCAGGTCGTTCCAGAAAAAAACAGGGGTGAAGTGTCCGAAGTGTGGCACCGGTGATCTTGTCCAGCGCATAAGCAAGAAGAAGAAGACATTTTACGGCTGTAGTAATTATCCGCAATGTGATTTTGTGATGAACACGAAACCGTTGCCTGATCCTTGCCCTAAGTGCGGCAGTATCTTGGCGGTTTTCCGCGATAAATATGCCAGGTGCACGAAGTGTGATTATCGGACTAAATTAACCTGAGCCGGCTATGTCTGACTTTTTTGCTAAATTTATCGAGTATCTGAAAGTCGAACGTAATGCGTCTGTTTATACTGTACGGAACTACCGGGGTGATCTCATCGGTTTTTTTAGTTTCCTCAAAGATAAAAATATCGTTTCCCTTGATGAGGTTGACAAAAACGATATCCGGGACTATCTGGGGCTTTTAATGGGACAGGGCATCGCCCGTTCCAGTATCGCTCGTAAATTGTCCGCTGTCCGTTCCCTTTACCGTTATTTGCAGCGCGAGGAGTTGGTCCACAACAGTCCCGCTGCCACCATCTCTTCGCCTAAATTGGATCGCAGACTTCCCAACTTTTTACCCCCTGAAGAAGTAGCCCGTATGATTGAAAATCCTGATACCGCAAAGCCGGCCGGGATGCGCGATCGGGCTTTCATGGAGTTGTTGTACGCTTCGGGACTGCGTGTTAGCGAGTTGGTTAACCTGGATCTTGACCGGATTAACCTGGAAACCAGGGAGATCCGGGTCTGGGGAAAAGGTGCCAAAGAAAGAGTTGTTTTAATGGGTGAGCCGGCAGCGACAGCCCTGGCCCTTTATCTCGAACAAGGCCGTCCCAGGCTGGCGCGCCAAGCACACCCGGCAGTATTTTTGAATAAGAACGGTGGCCGGTTGACTGTCAGGAGCATTCAGAATAAAGCGCGTCAGTATGCCCGGATCGCCGGGATTGACAAAGATGTTCATCCGCACATGGTGCGCCACACCTTTGCAACTCATTTGTTGAATGGCGGTGCTGACTTGCGTGTGGTCCAGGAACTCCTCGGTCACGCCAGCCTGAGTTCGACTCAAATCTATACGCATATCAGTAAAAACCAGGCAAAGAAGATCTACCTGGCAGCGCACCCTTTGGCTCGCGAAGGTAACAGTGAACCGGAAACAGTAAATAATAGTTTATCCTGAAATGAAAGGAATACGATTGGTTTGAACAGTATTAGCCGGACAAATAGCCTGCGACAAAGATTGATCGAAAAAAACCTGGACGGGGTTTTTATTTCCCAGCCGGAGAACCGCTTTTATTTATCCGGCTTTAACGGATCTGCCGGTTATCTGCTGGTAACCCCGAAACTCGCTATTCTGGCTACTGATTTTCGTTATTTCGAGCAAAGCGGTATTCAGGCCCCGGATTATACATTATTCCCCATCGCCGGAAAAACCGAGGAATGGTTTCCCAGGCTTATCGGCGATATTTCGATCAAGCGTTTGGGGTTTGAAGCGGATAATTTGACGGTTTCCTTCGGGCGTCAGCTCACCGAAGCCCTGCATAAAGTTGGCTCGAATATCGAAATGGTTCCGGTCGACGGCCTCGTCGATTCACTGCGGGTTATCAAAGAACCTGCGGAGATCGATGTAATAGAAAAAGCCGTAAAAATCAGCGATCAGGCGATCGAATATATCGCCGGTGTTATCCAACCGGGTATGACCGAAAAGGAAGTTGCCTGGAAAATCGAGAAATTCATGCGGGAAAACGGCAGCCAGCCGCTTCCCTTCGACATCATCGTCGCCGCCGGTCCCAACTCCGCCCTGCCCCATGCCCAACCATCCGAGCGTAAAATCAACCCCGGAGAGCCTATTGTCATGGATTTCGGAGCGAAGGTTGGCGGTTATGCCAGCGACATCACCCGGACGATTTGTCTCGGCACTCCGGACGCTAACTTCAGAAAAATATATGATACTGTCCTCGGCGCTCAACTCACCGCCCTTAGCTTGATTCAGGAAGGTGTCACCGGAGAAGCCGCTGACAGTTATGCCCGAACCGTTATCAAAGAAGCAGGTCAAGGCGAGAAATTCGGCCATTCGCTCGGTCATGGGGTTGGTCTGGCCGTCCACGAATCCCCCCGGCTTGGTCCCAATTCGCCGGATATCCTGAAATCCGGCATGGTCTTCAGTGTCGAACCGGGTGTCTACATCCCGGGTTGGGGTGGTGTCCGTATCGAAGACCTGGTCACTATTCAAGACGGAAAGCTTAAAGTGCTATCTCAGGCTGCTAAGATAGGGTTATGAACCGGTAGATCTGGGAATATCTGTAAAAGGACGTTGATGGAAGGACTTCTGCGGGCTGATTTTCATATTCACACCAGGTTCTCTATGGACTCCAACGCAACCCTGGAGGAAATCATCAAGCGCTGTCAGGCGACCGGTATCAACTGTATCGCCGTCACTGACCATAATGCGATTGAAGGCGCGCTTGAAATGAAAAAGATCGCCCCTTTTACTGTAATTCCCGGCGAAGAAATCTTGACGCCCGACGGTGAGATCATCGGTTATTTTTTGAAAGAATGGATCCCCAGTGGTCAGCCGGTTGAAAAAGTCATCGCCGCAATTAAAGCGCAAGGCGGTCTGGTTGGTATCCCTCATCCCTTCGACACCTTTCGCGGTTTAAAAAATAGAAGCACGGAAACTATGGCACAACTGGGTTCGCAAGTGGATGTAGTCGAAGTCTTCAATGCCCGTAGCTTGCTCCCTTGGGATTCTGATAAAGCTCTTAGATATGCTCGGGCACACAATTT
Source organism: Dehalococcoidales bacterium (assembly GCA_037440885.1). Taxonomy (GTDB): domain Bacteria; phylum Chloroflexota; class Dehalococcoidia; order Dehalococcoidales; family UBA2162; genus JBBITI01. Next base: position 5,953 of record JBBITI010000086.1, read on the forward strand.
GCCGATGACCGCCGGCAGTGATGCCCACACCCCGCACGAGATCGGCAAGACCTATGTTGAAATGCCACCGTTTACAGGTAAAGAGTCTTTTTTAACTTCGTTGCGCCGCGCCCGGATTCAGCGTTGTCGTTCCAGCCCGTTCGTTCATGCCTATACCGTGATGGCCAAAATTATCAAAGCCTTTTGAAAATTATCTGATTAATCTTCTAATAGCAAAGGACGGGTTGTAAACCCGTCCTTTTTATATACCCGCTTCTTAATGCTCTGAGACGAAACTGAGAGATTGTTTGTCTGATATTAAGTACCGTTCTTCGGGCGATATGTTCCTTTACTTCTTTTCTTCGCTTTTTTCGGGCTTGGCCAGTATTTCATCGATCAGACCGTATTCTACCGCCTGGGTCGGGTTGAGATAGAAATCCCGGTCGGTGTCGTGGGAAATCTTGTCGATTGTTTGTCCGGTGTGTTTCGCGATAATACTGCGTATCATTTCTTGCAGGCGTAGAATCTCCCTCGCCGCAATTTCTATGTCGGTAGCTTGACCTTGTGCCCCGCTCATAACCTGATGCATGTGAATGGTGGAATGTGGCAAGGCATAGCGTTTGCCCTTGGCTCCGGCGCTTAAAAGCACTGTCGCCATACTGGCGGCCATCCCTACACAGATCGTTGAAACCGGAGCGCGGATCAATTGCATCGTATCGTAAATGGCCAGGCCGGAAGTGACGCTCCCTCCCGGGCTCTGAATGTACAGGCTGATGTCTTTGTCCGGATCTTCTCGCTCCAGGTAAAGCAGTTGCGCAATGATCGTGTTTGCGACCGCGTCGTTGATCGGGGTAAAAAGCATGATAATTCGTTCTCTGAGTAACAGCGAATAAATATCCCAGTGCCTTTCTCCCCTCGGACTATTTTCGATGACCCCCGGTATTATGTCATATGGATTGATGATGCTCATTCTTTTTTATCCTCCTTGGTGGCACTGCTGTCTGCCGTGTCTCCTTTCGCAATTTCCACCAGTTTGTCGATTGTTTTCCGGGCGAGTAGTCGTTGACTGATCGATTCCCTGACCTCAGGTTTGTTCAGGGATTTTAACAGGTCGTCCCTGTTCTGTCCGGTGATGCCCTGCAGCATCCTTTCGATTTCGGCATCGATGTCGCCTTCGCTAACCTGGATCTTCTCTTCTTCGGAGATTTTCCCAAGTACCAGCGACCTTTTTACCCGTTTTTCGGCTGTCTCATGCGCCGCTTCATGAAATTCCTGGTGTACTTCCTCTTCGGTTTTGTTCACACTTTTGAGATATGCCTGGAATTGTTCGCGGGTCTGAAAACGATCATCCATCATGCGGTGAATTTCATTGTCCGCCAGGATCGGCGGGAACTCAATTTGAGCCTGGTTGACTGCCTCTGTGAGGACTGCTTCTTCGTAATTGCTTTTTGCAATCTCCAGTGTCTTTTCTTTCAAACTGCTTTTCGTGAACTCTTTCAGTGCATCCAGGGTTTCATGTTCCTTGCTGATTGTTTTCGCGAATTCATCATTTAACTCAGGTAGCTTTTCTACTTTGATTTCGTTGATTCTGACCTTAAACTTGCATTCTTTCCCGGCATAATCGGTTCTCGGATCATCCGCCGGGAAGTTCAAGCTGAACTCTTTCTCCTCGTCTTTCTTCATGCCGGTAATTTGCTCGCCGAATCCGGGTATCGGGAAATTCTCCCCTTGTTTTATGTTATACTGGGCGTTTTTCTGATTGATATATGGCTTGCCTTCCGCTTCACTCCACACATCCATCGTTGCCATGTCATCGGTTAAGGCTGCACGATCCACCGGTTCCCATGTAGCATGCTCGTGTCGTAACGATTCCAGGACTTTGTTGACGTCTTCTTCGGTTACCTCATGCGGAGGCTCTTCGGGTAGCCGTATTTGATGATAATCGCCGAGCTTGATAACCGGTTTTAAAGGTACGATCGCTTTGAAGATTACCGGTTCGGTCTGCGTGATCTCGATCTGGGGACTGGCTATCGGGTCGATTTCCTGTTCTTTGATTGCCTTCTTGTAGGCATCAGGCAGTAAATCTTCCAGCGTTTCTTCCAGCAGGCTCTTCCGCGTGTAATATTTTTCAAAAATATTACGCGGCGTTTTCCCTATCCGGAATCCCGGTACTTTGGTCCTTTTGACGAGCCTCTGGTATGTCTTTTCCATCGACTCTTCAACTTCTGTTGGTTCGATTTCAACCGTGAGATACGCTTGACTGTTTTCTGTCTTTTCTTTAGTGACCTTCATTTGTCTCCAATCATTTAGGTAAATCTGCCTGAAGTAACTGGATATGTAAATTTATCAGTTGCTGCTCGTCCACCGTTGACGGTGCTTCGAGCATCACGTCGACTGCATTTTGGTTCTTCGGGAACGCGATCACTTCCCTGATGGTACTCTCGCCCGCTAGTAACATTACGATGCGGTCGATTCCCGGGGCGATCCCGCCGTGGGGCGGCGCCCCGTACTCGAAAGCTTCCAGTAGAGTGCCGAATCTTTGTGTAATATCATTATCAGAATACCCCAGCATGCGGAAAATTTTTCTTTGCAACTGCGGGTTGTTGATCCGGATGCTGCCGCTGGCAAGTTCATACCCGTTACAGACAAGATCATAATGGCGTGACCGTACTTTACCGGGGTTGGTATCGATCATGCCGATGTCCTCGGTCATCGGTGCGGTGAAGGGGTGGTGTTCCGGTTCCCAGTTCGTTGTCTCCTCGTTCCAGGCAAATAATGGGAAATTCAGGACAAAAGCAAAAGCTAATAAATCGGGATCAACCAGTTTGAGACGGTTTCCCATTTCCTTTCTCAACTCGCCGAGGGCTTTATCAACCACTTTGTGATTTCCGCCTACTACCAGCAGCAGGTCGCCTTGGCGTGCGCCGAGCCGCCGTCCCATTTCTTTGATCTGTTCTATCGTCATGTACTTGGTGGCGACAGACTTTACCATATCACTTGTCAGTTGTTCGATGGTTCCTTCTGAGTTGCCCAGGGCAAAGGTAAGCAGTCCTCCGGCACCGTAACCTCTTGCGAATTGGTTTAATTCTTCAAGCTGGTTGCGGGTATATCCGGCGCAACCCCCGGCACAGAGGCCTTTTACCTTTCCGCCTTCGGCGATTATCTTTTTAAACATGGCGAATTCAGAAGTCGCCGCAATGTCCGTGAAATCGGCGATCTCCATACCGAACCGCAGGTCCGGTTTGTCCGTGCCGTACTTGGCCATCGCTTCGATATAGCTTATCCGTGGAAATGGCTTGATTACTTTTTTATTCGGAGTAACGGTCTCCACCATCTTAGTGAAAGTTTCTTCGATTAAACTAAGAATGTCTTCTTCATCGACAAAGCTCATCTCGATGTCGAGTTGTGTATGTTCCGGTTGTCTGTCAGCGCGGCTGTCTTCATCGCGGAAGCACCGTGCAATCTGGAAATATTTTTCCACGCCGGCCACCATCAACAATTGCTTCAACTGCTGCGGCGATTGCGGTAAGGCATAGAAGCTCCCCGGAAAGAGCCGGCTGGGAACCAGGTAGTCTCTTGCCCCCTCCGGTGTACTCTTGATTAGTATCGGGGTTTCAATTTCCAGGAAGCCTTTTTGGTGCAGGTAGTTTCTTAGGAAAGACGTCACTCTGTCCCGCAGTATCAGGTTGTCCAGCATTTTCCGGCGCCGGAGATCGAGATATCTGTATTTAAGACGGAGGTTTTCATCCACCTCTGTATCTTCGTTTATATAGAAAGGCGGGGTTTTTGCAGCATTCAGTATTGTAGTGTCAAGTGCCTCGACTTCTATTTCTCCGGTAGGGAGTCTCGGATTTGCTGTGCCTTCAGGCCGTGCCTTCACCAGCCCTTTCACATGTAGAACATATTCATTTCGCATTTCATCGGTGGTTTTGTGAACCGCTTCTGAAATAGCCGGATTAAAAACTACTTGTACTTTTCCCCCCCGGTC
>JBBITI010000087.1:0-9515 GCA_037440885.1 Dehalococcoidales bacterium
CCACCATGCTAAATACTCTGGGGATCGCCTATCATCAGTCCGCCGGCAACGGGCAATGCGTAGTGGATGGAGCGTTGACCAAGCGCATGGGGCCGGGATTTTCTGCCCGGGGTGGAATAACTGCAGCGATGATGGCTACTAAAGGGATTACTGGAGCGCATAACATCTTTGAGGGCGAACTCGGATTGGCGACGATGTATCATCAGGGGAGATTCGACCCCTCCGCGCTTACTCAGGACCTGGGGAAGCAATTCAAAGGTGTTGATGTAGAGATGAAACCGTATCCCTGCTGTAAAGGAACCCATGGTTTCGTCGACCTGTCGCTGGCATTGATTGCTAAAAACAAAATCAGGCCTGACGAAATAAAAGAGATCCTCATTACCTGCCCGGGAATGGCTAATCTGGCTCTGCCGCTGGAAGTAAAAAGTCATCCGCGGAATGCGGTTGATTCACAGTTCAGTATCCCGTGGGCGGTGGCCGTAGTTATGGCGCGGGGGAAAGCGGGGATCGACGATTTTACCGATGAAGCAATCAACCGCCGTGATATCTTGAGTGTCTGTGATAAGATTAAACTTGATATGGAAGCAGGCACAGCCGAACCGGCAAGGATACGCCACGCGCTTCAGGTAACGCTGCATGACGGCAGGGTGTTCTATGAAAAGTCGACCGGTCCGGTTGCCGGTGATACCACACTACCTTTCAGTGCGTATGACAACAAGTTCCGGGATTGCGTTTCGTACGCAGTGAAACCGTTCGCTAAAGAAAAGGTAGAAGGAATTATCGAACTGGTGCATAATCTGGAAGCAGTTGAAGATGTGGGTGACTTGATTCGTTTATTGAGTTAATAGTTTTTTTCATCTCCAGGATTTGCGAAGGATTGGATAAGTTACAAGGAGGTGGATATGACCGGTCCGCTTGAGGGAATAAAAATACTTGATTTTGCCATCGCGGTAGCGGCTCCGCTCGGTGGGGCAATGCTTGCTGATATGGGCGCTGAAGTAATCAAGATCGAACGCGTTAACGGCGAGCCGCAACGGCTCGGGATGCCCGCCGGTATGGACGATGTACTGGATACCCGGATTAACGAGGGGGTTCCGGATACCAGTTCCTGGATTGCTTTGAACCGGGGCAAAAAAGATCTGGCGATCGATGTCCGTAATGAGAAAGGGAAAGAAGTCGTACTAAAGCTGGCCAGGGATGCAGATGTCATTCTGGAAAGCTTTCGACCCGGCGTAATGGAGCGCCTCGGACTGGGTTACGATGTTATTTCCGGGATCAACCCGAAAGTCATCTACTGTTCTTTTACCGGCTTCGGACAATCCGGACCTCTGGCACACCGGGCGGGTGGTGACATGTGGACCCAGGCCATGTCCGGGATGGTTGCCGAAGGCGCCCATCCCAACGGTCATCCGCAGATGCTGCCCCAGGGGATTGTCGACCATACCAGTGGTATGCTGGTGGCTTATGGCATCATGACTGCCCTGTACGTGCGGGAAAAGGCGGGTATCGGGCAGCAGATATTTGTGAATAATCTGGATGCTGGCATGTATCTCCAGTTCAGTGCTCTGGCCGGTTATTTAATGGAGCACCGCACTCCAAAAACTATGGACCGGGATATGGGGGGACAGGCACCTCCTTACGGTCCGTATACAGCCAAAGATGGTGATGTGCTGACCATCTTTGGTACCGATCCGTTATGGCCGGCCTTCTGTAAACTGCTGGGTGTCGAACACCTGGCGGACGATCCGCGCTTTGTTAACGATAGAGTTCGCCGCCAGCACCGCCGGGAAGTAGACGAATTACTGGATGAAGCTTTCCGCAAAAAAACGCGCTCCGACTGGGCGGCGATATTCAGAGAAGCCCGGATGCGTTGCGATCCCTGCCTTACTTATGAAGAACTATGCAAGCACCCCCAGGTGGAAGCAAATGATATCATCTACACTACGAACCACCCGGTACGCGGTGAAATAAAGATGCTTGGGATACCCGTCAAGTTGGAGAAAACGCCCGGGCATCCCCGGGGTCCGGCGCCTCTGTTAGGAGAACATACTGAATCGTTATTGAGTGGACTGGGTTATGCAGCCGAAGAGATTGCCCGCATGGAAGCGGAAAAAATTATAAGGGTCGTGCCCCGGAAATGAGCAACAGATGACAACCGGAGCTTTTACGGGAATAAGGGTACTGGATTGTACCCAGGGAATAGGCGGCCCTTACTGCACCAAACTACTGGCGGATTTCGGTGCTGAGGTTATAAAAATTGAACCTCCCGACGGAGACAGGACCAGAAAGATGGGGCCTTTTCCCGGTGACCGGACTGATCAGGAATGCAGTGGTACGTTTTTCTATCTGAATACGAATAAAAAGAGCATAACCCTGGACTTGAATATCGCCCGGGGAGCCGCTATCCTGAAGAAACTACTGGAAACAGCAGACGTTTTTGTGGAGAATTTCAGCCCGGGTTTTTTGGAGAAGCGCGGTCTCAGTGCTGAGGAATTGAAGAAGCAGAATCCGAAGTTGATTGTAATTTCTATTTCCGCGTTCGGACAGACAGGCCCCTATCGTGATTATCAAGCGAACAATCTGACGGTTTCCGGGATGGGTGGGGTGATGTATACAATGCGTCCCGGGAAAAAACCGACCGACCGCCCGGTAAAAGCGGGAGGTTATCAGGCGGAATACTCTACCGGCGTCTTGAGCTTTATCGCCATTGTGGGTGCGCTCATGCATGCTGATTTAAGTCACAAAAGCATCACTGTTGATATAAGTGCCATGGAGTGTGTGGTGAGTTCCTTGATGGGGAATATCTCGGAATATTCATATCTCGGTCTCAGCCGGAGGACCAATCCTTACCCGATCCACGGTTATCCTCAGGGAGATGCTGCCAGGTGTAAAGACGGCTGGATCAGTTTGACGCCCGGCATTGGAGGCGCCCCGAATATCGCTTTCTTGATAGAAAAACCGGAATTAGAAGAGACCCCGTTGCTTGCCGAACCGCGTGCCAGGATGGCCGAACCGGAGAAATTCGATGAATTGATCCGCCCCTGGTTGTTGGAACATGACAAATGGGAGATAACCAGGCTTGCCCAGGAATTAAGGCTGGCTTTCACTCCGGTGCTCAGTCCGCAGGAGTTAATCGAAGATGAACAGCTCAAGGCGAGGGAATTTTTTACTTCGGCGGAACATCCCCGGATGGGTCGGGTGCAGTATCCGGGTACGATAGCCAGACTGAGCGAAACACCCGGGAAAGCAGGAAGAGCTCCTCTCCTCGGGGAACACAATGAAGATATCTACGGAGCGATTTTTCCAAAGCATGAATTAGACGATTTAAGGGCGGCAAAAGTCATCTAAACCTGAGGATTGAAAAGTGGCATACAAACTACTGGACGGTATCCGAGTAATTGATCTGACGATGGTCTTCGCCGGTCCTGTATGTTCCAAGATACTAGCCGAGATGGGTGCCGAGGTCATCAAGATCGAGTCCACGCAGCGAGCCGATACTTTCACCCGGGCAAATGTTTACCCGGATAATGTACCGGGAGAAGACAACTGGAACCAGGGGTCAAATTTCCACTCTTTAAATGCCGGGAAGTACGGAATTTCGCTTAACCTGGGAGATGAGCGGGGACGCGCCATCTTCAAGCGGTTGGTTCAAATAAGTAATGTAGTCGTAGAAAATTTTTCACCGCGAGTGATGGAGCACTGGGGGCTGAATTACGCAGCTTTGAAGACCATAAAAACGGATATTATCATGGCCTCGATCAGCGGCCTGGGGCATTACGGTCCCTTGCGGGATTTTTATATGTATGTTCCCGGGATGGAGGGGATGGGTGGATTGACCCATCTAACCGGCCATCCCGGCGAAGAGCCGCTGCTGACCGGACATGCCTATGGTGATTGGGTCACCGGAGTGAATGCGGCGGCGGCATTGATGGTAGCCTTGTTCTATCACCGGAAAACAGGTCAAGGACAGTACATCGATCTTTCCGGTCGGGAAGCTGTAGCTTGCCATGCGGGAGATATCATCATGGACCATACCCTGAATAACAGCGATCCCGGGATGACGGGAAACCTGGATCGTGAGGGAGTGCCGCATGGTTGTTACCGGTGCAAGGGTGAGGACCGGTGGATCAATATTGCGGTTGAGGACGAATTGCAATGGCAAGCTTTCTGCAAGGTCGCCGGTCATGAAGAGTGGACGGGCGATGCAAGGTTCAAGGATGCAGCCAGCCGGCGGGAACATCACGTAGAACTGGATCAATTGATCGAAGACTGGACAGTGCAGAAAGATAACCGGGAGTTGATGATTCAACTGCAAAACGTCGGGATACCGGCGGGGGCAGTTTTTGATATGCGGGACATTAATCTGGACCCCCATTTGCAATCTCGCCAATATTTTCATGTAATTGATCACGGTAAAGGGACGGGAAAACGACTGATCGGGAGCCAGATGCCGGCAAAATTCAGCGGCGCTGAATCTTTTGTCCCGAAGCGGGCGCCTCGTTTTGCCGAAGATGATCAATATGTGTTTGGCGAATTATTAAAAATGACCGGGGTGGAAATGGAAGCCCTGATGAAGGACAAGGTGATCGGCGGGCTACCTGCATTCACGAAGGGAAGACCTACACGGACTGAATTGATATCAGGGCAAGGGTCCGGCTGGTTCGACCCTGATTACAAGGAAGAAATAGCCCGGCGCTACGGAATATAACATTCATCAAGGACGACAGAGGATGGTTGAGGCAGGCATAGCCCTTGAACTGATAGCTGAGATGAGGTCGGCATTCGGTCTGAAGCCGCCCTATCACCGTATTTTGTGAGGAACATTATAATAATATAATTTGCCACGATCACTATGATTACAAGATATCGCGGCTCAGGCAGGTGGAAATGAATCTTGATTTTACAGAAGAACAACTAATGCTACGGGAAGCCGCCCGTGATTACCTGGTCAAGAATTTCCCGAAAAAGACCGTCCGGCAACTTGAAGAAAGCGAAAAAGGATATTCTCCCGAATCCTGGCGAGAGATGGCGGAGATGGGGTGGCTGGGTCTGGTAATTCCGGAACAGTACGGCGGTTCCGGAATGAGTTTCCAGGATTTGGCGGTCTTGCTTGAAGAGATGGGACGAGCTTGCTTGCCGGGGCCCTTCTTTTCTACGGTCGTTCTGGGAGCGTTGCCGGTGCTTGATCTGGGAACGGATGAGCAGAGAGTAAAGTATCTCCCGGGTATTGCGCGCGGCGAATTGATCTTCACCCTGGCACTGACCGAAGAAAGCGCCCGTTATGACGCAAAGGGAGTAAAGTTAAAAGCCATCCGTGATAAAGACAGTTTTATGTTGACCGGACTGAAGCTTTTTGTTCCCGATGCTCATGTTGCTGATTACATTATTTGTGCCGCCCGTACGCATGACGGAGAGAATCCGGAAGACGGGATCACGATGTTCATCGTCGATGCCAGGAGCCCCGGCATAAGGTGCACCCTTTTAAAAACTATTGCAAACGACAAGTTGTGCGAGATGGTTTTCGATAATGTCCGAGTGCCCCGTGAGGGCATTCTGGGAAGTGTAGATCAGGGCTGGCCGTTACTGGAGAAAATAATTCGCCGGGCAGCGGCAGCAAAGTGTTGTGATATGGCTGGTAGTCTGCAGCAGGTTTTTGAAATGACACTGGCTTATGCCAAGGATAGAGTAGCCTTCGGCCAGCCGATCGGCAGTTTCCAGGCGGTACAGCATCACTGTGCTAACATGGCCATCGATGTGAACGGTACGATGTTATCGGCTTACCAGGCGGCCTGGAAGGTGAGTGAGGGTATGCCTTGCGATTGGGAAGTTGCCGTCGCCAAAGCCTGGGCCAGTGCCGCCTGTCCCCGGGTCATAGCACTGGCACACCAGATCCACGGTGCGATCGGGACGACGATGGATCACGACCTGCATTACTACACGCGGCGCACCAAAGCGGCCGAGTCCGCATTCGGGGATACCGATTATTATCAGCGGCAGGTTGCCCGGGAGATTAGTGCTTAGGAGCTTATGAAATGGATTTTAGTATCGCAAGTACGCCCGAAGAAGAAAAATTCCGTTTAGAAGTGCAGCAATTTCTCAAAGAAGAAGCAACTGACATCGAAATCATGTCAAATACTAGAGGCGCGGCACGTAATGATGAAAGTAACCTGGCGACCCGCCGTATTGCCCGCAAACTGGGAGAGCGGGGTTGGTTGTCCCTGACCTGGCCGGAGGAGTACGGCGGACGCGGCGCGGCCGGTATACCGTTGAAGCTGGTCTACACCGACGAATCTTCAAAAGCAAATCTCCCGGGTGTGAACGGGTTTGGTCTGGAAATGCTGGCCCCTATCCTGCTGGGGCACGGTACGGAGGAACAGAAAAGGAGATTTCTGATACCGTTAGGGAAGGGAGAAGTCTTCTGGTGCGAAGGATTCAGCGAACCGAACGCCGGTTCGGATCTGTTTTCGCTGCAAACAAAAGCCGTCGATGCCGGAGACCATTTTATCGTCAACGGGCAAAAAATCTGGACGACCGGGGCGCACCGGTCAGACTGGGGTTTCTTCCTGGTGCGAACCGACCCGAACGCTCCCAAAAAACACCTCGGCTTGAGTTTTATCTTGATTGACATGAAAACACCGGGTGTGACGGTGAAGCCCATCCAGAACATGGCCGGGGTTTATGATTTTTGTGAAACTTTCCTTGATGACGTAAAAGTACCGAAGGACAATCTGATCGGTAATCTCAATGAAGGAGCGAAAGTTGCGGGAGCCTTGCTAAATGCCGAAAGGTCGAGCCTGATCCTGGTGGGCAGCGGGGCGCGCCGGTCAGCCGACCGCCTGTTGAAATACATGAAAGAAGCTGAAGCCACCGGAGCTTTGAGAGGAGAAAAAGAAGTGTGGCTTTCTAAGATGGCCGATGTGGCGATCAAATCGGAAATCGCCGGCCTGTTCGGGAAATATGCCTACTGGTTGCAGACCCGAGGTAAAGATTATACTTTAATGGCTTCTCTCGGCAAGGTATTCAGTTCGGAACTCAACCAGCAAATTGTCGACCTGGGAACCCAGCTTCTCGGTCTTCACGGGCAATTGATGAGGGGTTCGAAATGGGCCTGGCAGGACGGGCTCATCGGCCAGACTTATTTGAACAGCCATCAATCAAGATTACTGGGCGGCAGTTCGGAAATACAAAGGACGACGATTGCGACACGCGGTCTGGGCTTGCCCCGGCGTTGAGAATGGTTTATTGTTAGTAGATAAAAAACGAGATGATAGGAGGATAACGAATGACGATAGAGTATAAAAAAGAAGGGAAGATCGCTATATTCACCATCAACAACCCTGATGTACTTAATGCGCTTAGTCCTGATGAGGTAGCTGAATGGACAGACAACCTGGTAAACTTTCGTGACGATCCCAACCTGTGGGTCGCGATCGTGACCGGAGCCGGGGAAAAAGCCTTCTGCACCGGGCTTAATCTGCGAACCGCCGGTGGTGGTCCTCCGGGAGGCGCGCCCCGACCCGTCCCCCAGAAAACCCTTGTCAAAGGACTGGAAATATGGAAGCCGATTATTGCCGCAGTGAACGGGTATGCTTTCGGCGGCGGCTTTGAAATTGCCCTGGCCTGTGATATCCGCCTGGCGGCTGAGAATGCCCGTTTTGGTTTGACTGAAGTCACCCTCGGCCTGATTCCGGGGTGGGGTGGTTCGCAGCGGCTGCCCCGAATGATTCCCTTCGGTAAGGCGGCGGAATTGCTGCTCATGGGGAAACGGCTTGATGCCAAAGAGGCTTACAATCTTAACCTGGTCAGTGCGGTCGTCCCGCAGAAGGACTTGATGGCTACCGCGATGGACTGGGCTAATCAAATCTGTAATTGCGCCCCCCTGGCGGTACGGACGGCTAAAGAGGCGATGATGCGGGGCATCGACATGACTCTTGAAGAAGGCCTGGCGTTAGAAGGTGATCTTGGTCGTAAGGTAATGTCTTCGAAGGACTTTGCAGAAGGGCGCAAGGCATTTATGGAAAAGCGAAAACCCGAATATAAAGGGGAATAAACAGTCGGTCAAGAAAGTGGTGCGAAAAGGAGGTTTCAATGGATTTTGGGATTAAAGGGAAAGTAGCCATCGTAACTGGAACCAATCGTAAAGGTGCCATGGGCGACACCATTGCCAGAACACTGGCTAAAGAAGGGGCAAACATTGTTTGCGCTGATATAGTGCTTCCGGGAGCGGAGGAAGTGGCCAAGGCTGTTCAGGAACTCGGTGTGAAAACCATGGCAATTAAAGTCGACCAGAGTGATTATCAGCAGGTCAAGGAAGCCGTCGCTAGAATCAAGGCAGAATTCGGGATTCCGGAAATCCTGGTCAACAATGCGGCGTTGTTAAGGGGTGGCGGTCGTATTCAAACAACCACGGTGGAAGACTGGAAGAACCTGATTAAAATTGACCTGGATGGCCCCTGGTACTGGATCCGCGAGGTGTGGGACAGCATGTTGGAAAAGAAATGGGGACGCATCGTCAATATTTCGTCGATTGCCGGGACTCACGGCGGATTTGGGCAGGCGAACTACTCGGCGGCGAAAGCCGGGGTTGTCGCCCTGGCAAAAACTGCCGCGCTGGAAGGGGCGAGGGCGGGCATTATCGCCAATACGGTAACACTCGGCGTTATTGATACCCAGCCGCAACAGGGAGAAACCTTCGAGCGCATTAAGAGAGTGATCGCGATGCGAGAGTTTGGCGAAGCGGCAGATGTCGCTAACCTCGTGACATATCTCTGCTCGCAACAGGCAAAATATATCACCGGGCAAAATATCAACGTCATGGGCGGCCTGGATCTCTTCACTTATTAAAGAGTCCGAACAGCTCATCTGAAAGTGGTTCAATAAAAATATGGCGGGCATGTGCCCGCCATATTTTATATTCTGTGAAAACAGGCGCTCTAAGCGGTATAAGAAAGCATATGGTTCTTCCGGGAGAGCATTTCCTGCGGGTCGGAAGGGGGATACAGGATTACGGTCTTGAAGCCCAAACGTTTAATGGCGCGGTCTCGTAACTTGGCCAGAAGCACCCAGAGGTCCTGTTGTTCTTCAGCGGTCAGGACTGAGATAATGGGCCGGGTGGAGCGTTGTATATTGGACTTGAATAATGCTTCCCTGCCTTTGTCGGTTAATTCGATACGCACATAGTTCCGTCGCTCCAGATCTTTGATGCGGCGAATCAAACCGTCCTTTTCCATGCGGGTTAGCAACTGCGAAACGCTGTGGCGCTCAAGAAATAAATATTTCGAGATAGTTGCCGGAATTGCCTGACGCCCGAGAATGAATACGGTGAAGATAACTGCAGAGGCATCCACCGAGACATCATATTGGGCTAGTTCTCTGTGCCGGGCTTTCCCGATAAGACGGCTTGTCCGTCCGATGAGCATCCATAAAGCGGTGGAGGGCTCTACGGAAAGAATGTCTTGTTCTTCTGCCTTATTATAGGTGTCGATTACGGTTTGCCGGTTGGACGGCGGATAAAG
>JBBITI010000088.1:0-9307 GCA_037440885.1 Dehalococcoidales bacterium
TCTCTCGCCACCCGGCAGTTTTTCAAATTGATAGTGATCGGTACCAATGCCTGGCGTCTCTTGTTTTCCGGAATTTGTACTTCCAGGCCGGGTGTTCCCTCTTCCACCATAAAACATGTCGGGCCGGTCGACTCTTTCAAATCGGCAAAAACTACCACGACGTATTTGACCCCGGGTTTTCCGACCGCATTTTTCACTCCGTTCAGGATGTAACCGTCGGCTGTCTTTTCCGCTGTTGTCTGCAATCGGGGCAGCTTGTCTCTCCCCGGTTCGATCAGCGCGATATATGCCTGTCGCTCGTGATATAAAACCGGCAAAAGATATTTTTGCTTTTGCTGTTCGTTACATTCGTATAGTATCGGTGTTACATCTCCGAAACGGAATGGTACGATTGTCCGTGCTAATTCCTCTTCGATGATACAGCATGAAGTAACGTCCAGCCCCACCCCCCCCAGTTTCTCCGGTATGTTTACTCCCCATAACCCCGCATCTCGGGCTGTCTTGATTAACTTTTTTTCCGTATCCGCATCGATATCCGGTTTGGCATCGCTCAGATCAGCTGTGCGGCCCAGCAGGTCGCGTTCCAGCGGCTTCAACTCGTCCGTCACGAAGGCGCGGGCGAGTTTCTGTATCATCTTCTGTTCTTCGGAGAGTTCAAAGTCCATTTTTGGTTTTTATTTTTTCCCACCTTCTCTACCCGAGCGCTTCCTCCAGGTAAAGGTCCAGGTCAAGTTCGTTTTCATCCCCCGCTTTCTCTTTCAAGCGCATCATTACTTCCACCATCCGCTGGTTGACCACGTAAGACTTGATCGTTGTATCTACCTGCGGGCATACCAGGACACAGGCGTAGCACTGGTCGCAGTCTTCGCCGACTGTGCTCTCCAGCGCCATCGAAGTTCTCTGTTCCGTTTTTTCCTTCCGTGCTGGTTCCCGCGTTAACAACGCGCAGGCGTCGATGCAATTCCCGCATCCCAGGCATTCCTTGTGTCCCGTAATTTCTTCCGTTATGTTAAGCGCGTGTGTCGGGCTGATACCGCTCGATAATAACCGGCACCGCCCTACCGGCGGGCTTTTCGTGTTGAGTATTTCTTCCAGGACTTGTTCGATTTCTTTGATGTCAGGTTGTTTCCGCTGTGGCATTGTTGGTCCTGCTTATGTTATCTTCACTTGCCCTGCTGCCAGCCTGTTTTTCGTACTGTCGTTCATGTAGTCCGCTACCTGTCGCGCGTAATCGGGTAATATCCTCGGTGATACTGGACGCACCTTCGCCAGCCCCAGCCGGAATAGCTCATCTTGCCATTCTTGGACATGCTGGAGAGTTAATCTACCCTGTACTGCCTTTCGGGAATATTCGGCGGCTGCTCTCCCCACCCGCCGCCCGAAAACGAATAGTTCCAGCGTCGAGTTTCCGATCAGCCGGTTCCTCCCGTGTACCCCGCCCGATACCTCGCCCGCAGCATAGAGTCCCGGTACGTTTGTTTCCCCGTTCACCCCTATTTTTATGCCCCCGTTCTGGTAATGCAGTGTCGGGTACACCAGTATGGGTTCCTTTATTATATTTATGTCGTATCTGGCAAACTGCCTGACCATGGCTGGTAACTCACGAACGATTGTCCCCTCCCCCCGGATGATGTCGATCATTGGCGCGTCCAGCCATACTGCCGTTTGTCCGGTCGTAGTGTTTATCCCCCGGTTCTCCCGGCATTCTTTGATGATCGCCGCCGCCACTACATCTCGCGGTTCCAGCGCCATGATGAACTGCCGTCCTTCGCTGTCGGTCAGTTGCGCCCCCAGAGTTCTCACTTTTTCGGTCACCAGTTGTCCTTCGATCTGGACCGGATGCGCGGCTCCCGTCGGATGATACTGCATGGTATCGATGTAGATTAATTTCGCTCCCAGTCGGTAAGCCAGTACCAGTCCGTCAGCCGTCGCCCCGTAATGGTTGCTGGTCGGATAACCCTGGATATGTAAACGCCCGATACCCCCTGTCGTTAGAATGACTGCTTTCGCCCGGATGACTATTGTCTCGTTCGTCTCCAGGTTGACCAGAATTGCTCCCCCAACCCCGCCCTTGTCGTCTTTTATCAACTCGATCACCGGCATGAATTCCAGGTATTCGATCCGGCGGTTTCTCATCTCGTCCCGGAGTACTCTCATTTCTTCCAACCCTGTGTAATCCCTGGCTGAGTGCAGTCGCCTTCTGGAAGTCCCCCCTCCCGAGAGTTCGTGCATCGTCCCGTCCGCTTCTTTGTCCCAGTTGACTCCCAGTTTTTCCAGCCACCGGATGGCGTCCGGTGCCTCCTTTACCAGCACCTCCACCAGTTCCGGTATACCCGCATAATGGCCGCCCCCGATTGTATCGAGGTAATGTAACAACGGCGAATCGTTCGGCCGGTCCGCGGCCTGGGTACCTGCCTGGGCTCCCACGGTATTTGCATCTCCCAGGCGTAGCTTTGTCGTAAGCAGCACCCTTGCCCCGTTTTCCTGTGCCAGGATTGCCGCCGCTGCTCCCGCCCCCCCGCCGCCCACCACCAGCACGTCCACGTCGTACGCCGTTTTCCCCGGGTCTATCTTTTTCGGGTCAATCCGGCTGTTCCCCTCCAGCAGGTCGGCTAGTTCGTGTGGTGTTCTGTCCCCTCTGTTCACACCGATCTTCAGTTGGCGCATTGTCGCCTGTTGAAAATCAGGATGATATTCGTTGAGTAAGGCTGTTTTTTCTGCCTCTCCTGATCGCCGCTGGTTCTCTCTCAATCTTGAAGCGCGGGTCTCTGCTACTTTTCTGGCGCTTTCGGCCATCTGTCCCTGGTACATTATTTTTTCTTCTCAAGGGGTTTAAAAAGCTGGCTCGATTTCCCTCTCCTCATATTTATGGCGTAATTCTTCTCTACCCATCTTCCTCATCCCCGCCAGTTCCTCGTCGAACCTCCCTTCCTCTATCTCCCGTATCCGTTCTTCCAGGTGTTCTGATCGTCCGGTGAGATACCGTCCGTTCAGACGGCGGCACAAAAGACCGACTTCATACGGCACCAGCCCTTGCGGACACCGCGCCGCGCACAACCCGCACATCACACAGTCGAAGGATTTATTTGCTGCTTCTCTGATGTCTCCCCGCAGCGCGTCCGCCATGTACCACATCACTTCCAGTTCCTGCGGGCAGGCTTTCGTACAGGTATTGCATCCGAAGCACTTCATCAGGTCGGGGTATATCTCCAGTACCGTTTCTCCCCTCGCCGTCAGTTTCTCAAGATCGTAAAGCGTTTTCGGTGCCGGGAAAAAAGGAATCTGCGTCAGGTACATCCCGGGTTCTACCGTTTTTTGGCAGGCCAGGTCGAATTTCAACTGCGCGTTTTCTTTCGTGCGGTAGATCGTCGCGCACGCGCCGCAGAACCCCGCCCGGCACCCGCAACCCCGTATCATCCGGTAACCTGCATACTCCAGCGCCCTCAGGATCGTCATCCCTTCGGGTACTTCGTACCTCTTCCCCATGATATATATTTCTGTCCGGGGTGCTTGTTCAACCATTTTTTCTTGCGATATTTCTTCTGCTATTCTATGGTTGGTATTTCTTCACCGACTCCACCATCGCCCTGATGTTTTCCGATTTTGCCTCGTCGATCGAACTGCCGTTGGTTAATATGAATCCGCCTCCCTTCCCGCATACCTTGATCAGCTTTTTACAGTATTCGCTCACATCTTGCGGCGAGCCTACTTGCAGTATGCTCGATGGTACGTTGCCCATGATGCATGTATGGTCTTTCAGCACCTCTTTCGCCCTGAACATATCCGTCAGGTCGAAGTGAGCCACCACTTTCCCCTTGGGTAATTCCAGGAAATATTCCAGCCGGTCCCCGTAAGCCCCTTCGCAGAACGGGACCGGTACGAAACCCAGCTCGATCGATTTCAGCATCGCCTTCTTCAGCCCCGGCCAGTAAAATTTTTCAAACTGTTTCTTGGACATGAATCCTTCTGCGCCCCGGTGCAGCGCGAGAAATACCCGTTTCGGATTTCCTCTTTTCTTCGGGTCTGCCGGCATCGCCTTGCTGAGTCGCCACTCCAGTAATTTGTCGCAAGCTGCTAGTAACTCCTCCGGGTGCCGGTACATGTCCAGCATCGCCCCCCGCATCCCCCGGTAAAAGTCTGAAATCATGTCGAACGGCGCCCCACCGACCCCGCCCATGTAGCCGTGTGGCGGAAATCCCAGGTTCGCCAGGTCGTCTTCCAGGTTCCCCGATTCCGCCATCCATTTTTCCTGTTCCTGTCCCACCTTGAGTAAGGTCCGCGCCAGCTTCCGGAATTCCTGCCTCGTAAACATCGTCGTCATCCCCATGAAACCCATCAGTCTGTCGGAAAGTTGTGGCAGAGTTGCCAGCGGTGCCAGCGCTGTATACGTCCGTGGCAGTAAATACCGGATCGTAAAATCGGTCGGGTCCGCCAAGAACAGGTCGTATTCATCCTCTTTCATCGTTTCGATGTCGATGGCCTGGTGCGATACATTTGGCGGTAGTGGCCCTCCCGGCCATTTCATCTGTGTCGGTCCCAGTAGGTCCAGCGCTCGCCCCGGGTTGTTCCCCGCCGCTGATGAATACAGGTCCGGCTCAAAGTCCATTACGGTCTTGATAAATGCTTTCCGCCATGCCGCCGCATCGTAATACGCTGTCGCCGTCGGGATTCCCAGGTGCTTCGCCGGAAAATAGGTCATCCGGACATCCACCGGTACCCGGTCCGGTTCTCGCAGTTCAATCGTATCCCGTACCCGTTTCTCCCTCTCTTCAAAAAGTTCTTCCGGGCTTTTACCGTGCTTTTGCTCGATGTCTTTCCTCAGCATCTTGATGTCTTCCGGGTAATGGCCTTCTCTTTTTGCCGTCATGATCCATCCGCTCCTTGTTTTAATATTGATTTTTTTTGATCTGGATTACCGCTGAACAGAATAACAGAGTATATCACTTCCTCGCTTTTCCTCCCAATAAATTTTCCCTGCTGTCGTATGCCCCGCCCCTCTGTCCTGTATGATCTAAATTTTTTGCCATATCGGTATTATTAATCGTATAGGAACGAAATTCCCGCTTTCGCCGTTAATGTTGTACAATTTGCCTGTTATTTTATTTGGGAGGGTCATGTGAGCGTCAAGCAGGCATTGGTCAATACTAAGTCTGGTAAACTCGAAGGTAAGTTCCACGAAGGTGTTTATTCCTTTAAAGGCGTCCCTTATGCCTCCCCTCCGGTCGGTAATCTGCGCTGGCTTCCCCCCCGGCCCGTCAACCCCTGGGACGGTATCCGCCCCGCAAATCAATATGGCGCTATCGCTCCCCAGGCAATCATGCCCTCAACCGGTTTTGCTCCTGATTTCTCCGGCCAGCCGCAAAACGAGGATTGTCTTTTTCTCAATGTCTGGACTCCCGGACTGGATGACGCCCGTCGTCCGGTGATGCTCTGGATCCACGGCGGCGCTTTCATTATCGGTTCCGGTTCCGAGGCTTTTTTGGATAGCGGTTATCTGGCCCGGCGCGGTAATATCGTTCTGGTTAGCATCAATTACCGTCTCGGCGCTTTCGGCTTTCTCAACCTGAAAGAATTGACCGCGGGTAAAATACCTTCGACTGGCAACGAAGGCATCCTCGACCAGGTGGCTGCTTTGGACTGGGTGCATGCTAACATCGCTGGCTTTGGTGGCGATCCTGATAATATCACCATCTTCGGCTTTTCAGCCGGGGGAATGAGTGTCGGTACTTTGCTCGCCCTCCCCGCCGCCCGCGCTAAATTCCGTAAGGCCATCAATCGTAGCGGTGCGGCTAACATCGTCAGTACCCTCGAGAGCGCGGTTTCTGTCTCGAAACAATTTTTGAGTATACTCGGACTCCGCGGTAATGATGTTGACGCGCTTCGTAGCCTGACTACCGCTCAGATTCTCGATACCCAGGCAGCATTAAGTGCTCGCTTGCGGGAATCCGAATACCGCGCCACGCCTTTTCAGCCGGTGGTCGACGGTACTGTTCTCCCTGACTTCCCCATGAATTTGATCAAGCAAGGCAGTGCTCGGGATGTCCCGATTCTGGCTGGTAATACCATCGATGAAATGAAAGCAATGAGCGCTATGGATCCTGCCGTTCGTAATCTCGATGAACCCGGTTTGCTTGCCCGTTTGAATAAAATGCTTCCTCCCCATCTTGTGCCCGGCATGGTCGCCGCCTATCGTCAGGCGCTCCGCTCTCGCAGTTCCCCGGCGACACCCGCCGATATTCTGGGTAGTATTAATACTGACCAGATGTTCCGTATTCCTACTGTCCGTCTTGTCGAAACCCAGCGCGATCATGGTGTCCCTGCCTATAATTATCTCTTTGCTTATAAGTCGCCGGCTATGGGCGGCGCGCTCGGTGCTATGCACGGCCTGGATAATCCCCTCCTCTTTGGTCAACTTGATGAACAGTTTACCGGTAACAATCCCATCGTCCGGACTCTGGCGGAGAAATTACAGGACTCATCTGTTGCTTTCGCCTACACCGGCAGCCCTTCCTGTAAAACAATCGGTAACTGGCCCGTGTATGGTAATGACCGTTGTACCATGATCTTCGACCTTCAAACCCGGATCGAAAATGCACCTTTTGAGGCCGAGCGTCGCGCCTGGGATGATTACCAGCTAGTCTCCAATCCTCCCCGCTAGTAATTCATCAGTCCCGTTTTTGTGATATAAAAGAAGCCGGAACCTGGTTCCGGCTTCTTTTATATCACCTTATTTCTCGTTTGCTTATATCCGGTCGACTTTCCCGGTTTCTTTGTTTTTCCAGTATCCCCTTAAAGCCAGCGGCCAGTTGAACTTCATCGCCCCCGGCCTCGGGCAATCATTGGCGCAGCAGCCGCAGTACCAGCACTCTTCCGGGTGTAATATGATCGGCGGCTTCCCTTTCTCCGGATGCGGTATGTATACATCCACCTGGCATACTTCCACGCAATGATTGCACCCGTTGCATTTCTCTGTGAACAATACCGGGTTGTTCGGCGTGGGAATGTTCGGTATAGCGATAACTTTGTCTTTTGCCATCTTACTCTCCATTTCTTCTTCTTATTTTTTGCCTACTTGCCCCGGTGTACCCCGGTGTAATCGCGGTTGTGGGCTTCGTATTGCTCTTTCATATTGCCGTAGTATCTCATCGGCAGGCTGCCGCTTTTCACCTTGTCATTTTCCAGTTTTATCGTCATGAAGTGGTTCCACTCCGGTGGGTCTAGTGCCGGGTAATCGATTCGCTGGAAGTTCAACGGTATACTGCTCGCCTTCCTCGCCAGCATCGCATTCACAATAATCTGCGCGTACGTCAAAAGGCTGGTGTCTTCGAGACAGCGCATCAGCTTGTGCGGGTCCCATGCGAAGAGTTGCGGCACTGACTCTTCTTCCAGTCTCTTCAAAAAGCTCAGCCCGATGTTCAGCAGATTTTCGTCCTTGTATTCACTGACATAATACTGCATTGTTTTCGCCAGCCCTGCGTGTAGCTCTTTCCATTCCAGGCTTTTATCTCGTTTTACCGGTGCATAGACCCGGTCTTTTTCTTTTTTGATTTGGTCCCTTGATACCTTCCCCGCCCCGATCTGTTTGGCATATGCCGCGGCCTTCCGTCCCGCATATCTCCCTGTCGCTGCCGCATAACTGTGGTCTTCCGGTGAAAACATCTGTGTTCCGGCCGCGTACAAGCCGTCCAGGGTGGTTTTTAAGTCCCAGTCGACTACAATCCCCCCGCCGCCCCCGGCATCCCGCCACTGTGGCAGGCTGTTGCCTTCGATGAACCGGTATGCCTGTAACAGGTCCCGGCTTTCGTCGTATCCTGCCTCATTGAAGGTATCCATGATGATCTTGGTGGTCGATTCTTCACCGAGCATCAGCTTCCAGGTCGCCCGTCGTTCTACGTCAGGCATTGCCGGAAAATCGCCGTAGAAAGGCAGTTTGTATTCGCCTCTTAATACCGCCTGCCGGATTTCCTCGGCTATCTTCATGCTCGGTACCATCGCCCCCGCATCTTCCCATCCCTGGATTGGGTAAGGTACCCGCTTTCCGGTCGCATCCACGATCGGCACGTTTTCGTAACTGGCGTCCCCGGCTCCGGAGTACCATTTGTGTTTGAGCCCGGTGGCGATTCCGACGATTCCCGTCCTCTCCATGTTCGTCAGTGTTGCCCCCGCTCGCCATGCCATCACTGTTCCGTCTCCGGTAATCGTCCGTGACATCATGTTGGAATATCCGCCCAGCTCTGTGCTCAGTAGCCAGATCGAGCCCCCGCCGGAGGTTGACAGAATGGTTGCTTTTGACTTGAACACCATGAACTCGCCGGTACGGTTGTTTACTCCCATCGCTCCCACAACCCGTGCCCCCTGTATTCCGTTCTCGGTCAGTAGACCGGTTCCCATCACCCGGTCGAAAATCTGCACCCCCAGGCGCTTGCATTCTCGTTTTAGGGCTGGTTTGAATGTACTGCCCCATACCCTGATGACTACGTTGTTTAACTTTCCCTCCGGATTGCTGCGGAATGTGGTCGGTTTGATCATGTCCGGTAGGTAGCTGTGTACTTTCGTGTATCGCGGTGAGATCATCAGCTTGGTCTTGTCGTCCCTGCCGATCGCCCCGCTATACTCGTCACTTGTGTCGCGGATCTTGCCACCCATCAATTCCATTTCTAGCAGGGTATCCCAGTCCTCCCGGCACTGGATTTGCAATCCGATGCCGTTGCAGTACGGTCGGTCGGCCATGTGTTCCGCCCATTCGTCCGGGTCCACATTTGATAATGGGTTCGCCGGAGCGTTGCACCAGTGGTCGCACCCCGGCCCTCCCGCTCCGCTCCTTTCGGTGTCTCCCTTTTCTACCAGCGCTACCTGTAATCCTTGCCGCGCCGCGCTGATCGCAGCCCAGCAGCCAGCGATCCCGCCGCCGATGACCAGGACGTCGGTCTCTATCTCCCGCTCTTTGTCAAATCGGATCGGGTACGGCCAGTCCGGTGCCCGGCCGTGTTCCTTGAGATAATCATGCCATGTCGTCATTTTTGACCTCCCCGAAATTATGAATTCTTCCTGGTTGTCCTCTGCTGTCCCCTTGGTTAGCCGGATTATACGCCTGCTGATTACTATCCGCAAGTGAACCTACCGCGATATTCATTCGCTGCAGCAAAAGTGGTGACAGAAATCCTCTTGACAATCAGAACATACGAGCGTATTATTTCACCTGAACCGTCCAGTTCCCTTCCTGATGACCTTATCACCTTCCCCCCCCGCTCATGGTGAGCCCGTCGTCCCCCCCGCTCACCCTGAGCTTGTCGAAGGGTCACCTCCG
>JBBITI010000089.1:0-9281 GCA_037440885.1 Dehalococcoidales bacterium
AGTCATAGTCGGTTCCAGCCAAATTTGATATAATAACGCCCATGCGAAGAAACCTTAACCTGACTGTTGAAATTAAGACCCAGTTACCGGCTGATCTGGTTGCCTTTCTGGAACAAGCGGGGCGCTTGGCCGCTGAAAATGGACAGGGTATATACCTGGTGGGTGGTGTAGTCCGCGATCTGATATTGCACCGTCCTAACCTGGACCTTGACCTGGTGGTTGATGGAGATGCTATTCCGTTAGCCCGCAAAATGGCAGCCGTTCTACAGGCAAAACTGGTGGTTCACACTACTTTTCGAACTGCGAAGATACGCTGGAATCACCGCAATGTGGATATTGCCACTGTCCGGGCAGAAACTTATAGAAAACCGGGGGCGCTTCCTATAGTAGTTCCGGGAACTCTGATGTCTGATTTGTACCGCCGGGATTTTACCATCAATGCCATGGCTGTCGACCTGGCTCCAAAACGCTACGGGAAACTGATTGATTACCTTGGTGGTTCTGCAGACCTACTCCGCAAAGAAATCCGGGTGATTCACAATGAAAGTTTTACCGATGATGCCACTCGCATCTGGCGGGCGATCCGTTACGAACAAAGGCTGGGTTTTCACCTGTCACCAGCGACGCAAAAATTCTTAAAGCGAGATATCCCAATGCTTGATACATCAGCGGCGACCGCATCCGTCACGAAATCGAGGCGGTTTTCCGCGAGGAGCGGCCGGAGAAGATGCTGTTACGGGCAACACGGCTGGGAGTATTGTCAAAAATCCAACGCTCTTTACAAGCCGACCGCTGGTTAAGTGTAAAATTCATACGAGCCCGCCGGATGAATCCGGACCGTGTACCTGTTGAACTATATTTTTCCTTGCTGGCTTACCGTCTACGGATGTCCGAAACTGACGAATTGCTGCGGTACTTGAAACCCGGGCGGATGATTATCAAAGCGATAGAAGAGACGATAAATCTGAAAAACAGACTGGATACCCTGGCTGAAGCAAACCTGCCACCGAGTCGGGTACATAGTTTACTGGAGGAATACTCAACGACGGCAGTGATGGCAAACCAGATTGCCACCGATTCTAAGGTAATCCGTCGCCGTCTTGATCTGTGCTTGGAAAAATATCGTCAGATAAAAACAACTTTGAATGGTGATGATCTTTGTAAGATGGGTATTGCTCCGGGGCCGCACATGAAGTCATTATTACGCGAGTTGCTTAATGCTCGCCTGGACGGAAAAGTAAGGTCGAAAAATGAAGAAATTGCCATGGTTAAAGTCTGGCAGGAGAAGAAAGCCAGTTAACCGTGTACCAGATTAGCGAAAACACGCCCAGTAATCTCTAAGATTTGCCCGCACCTGGGCTACAACCTTCTCGGTTTTCAGATAAATCGCATCTGGTTCCGAAGGTTGGGGGGGTGGTTCCGGTTCGGGGAAATCACAATCAAAACCAGCCAATCCGGAAATCTGGGTCAACCAGGCATACGGAAGTATCTGCCGGTTATACCCGGAGGCGATCAGGTCCACGACCTTACCGTTACAGATCTCGGCCATATTTCGGATTTTTTCACCGATCATGCGGAAACCTTTTAAAGTCAAACCCAGATTGGTGAGACCGTCACTGAAATGGGGATCTGAGCCCCCGTTACGCACGATCACCTGCGGTTTGAATTCGCGAGCCAACGGTTCGATAATGCTCTCAAAGACCAGCCTGAAGGAGCGGTCACCGGACTGTTCCGGGAATGGAAAGTTCACAGTGAATCCCTTTCCGGCACCCGCCCCAATCTGGTTACTGAAACCGGTTCCCGGGTAGATGGTCATCGGATCCTGGTGGATATCGATAAAAAGGACGCGAGGGTCCTCGGTGAAGTATTGGGTAGTGCCGTTTCCGGCGTGGGCATCGGTATCGATGATGAGCACGCGATCGAATTTCAGTACTGTAGTCAGGTAAATACCGCAAAAAGCGACGTCGTTATACACGCAAAAACCCTCACCAAACCGGCGCTTGGCATGATGCAGACCACCGCCGATAGAGACGGTTATAGGATATTCTCCGGAAGCCACCAGTTGACAGGCTTTCTTAGCCTGCCCGACAATTAAACGAGCGGCCTCCTCGATCTTTCCGGGGGTACCGATGGGCATATTATCACCGCTCTGGAAGTGGAATAAATCGGCGGGATATTCATTCCCGGATCGGACAGCCTGAAAAAAAGCCCGGGTGATATCGATGTAGTCTTTATCGCAGATCAACAGAAGGTCGGTTTCACTGGCTGGCTCCGCCTGGATAAAGCGGTAATTGTTTTCTTCCGGTAAATGCTCTCGTAAGAAACGGGGAAAGACTTCGTAACGGTCTCCGCGAAAAGGATGGCCCGGACCAAAATCATATTCTCTTAGTTCCGGACGGTACAATATTGCTAACGGCATTCTACCTACCCTGGAATTAAAACCAATAGACTTGTGGTTTATTATCACTTAATGTGGTTGACGAAAACCGGCCCGGTTTAATCGTTTTTGGTCGCAGTTGCCTTCACGGAGGGCTGGGTAGAAGTATTATCGCCGGCTGTGGAGTCGTTTGATACTGGCTTGCTTTCTTCACCAGAGCTGGAAGATGTATAATTTTGCCCCCCCCGGTTGTCGGTGACATAAAAACCTGAGCCCTTAAAGATAATCGGCACCGACGAGAACCGCTGGCGGGCTTTTGCGCCGCAGCGCGGGCAAGAAACCGAAGTCTCCTCGTAGAAACCGCGTCTTAATTCAAATCGGGATGGGCAACAGGTACATTCGTACTCGTAAATGGGCAACTCCATCACCCCCTTGATGATGTCGGGAAAAACCCCATAAAATTAATTAGCAGTCATATCACAAGACTGCTAATTAATTTTATTCTACCCAATGCTTCCTGTGTAGTCAAGATTTTTGTAACTAATATCAATCCCGTAATATAAAAGTACCGGTTGGGTCCGGACATTCCGGGAGACCAGCGGTCCCTGATCGACCTATTCTAAAAGGCGTAAACGGGGATGCATGGCTCCAGTGAGGACTGCAAATATACTTAGTATCAAAGCCAGGCAGCCAACTACCAGCGGGGCACCGACATGTTCGACAACCAGTGAAGCTCCCAGGACTCCGAAGCTGCTGATACCAAAGATCATTGCCTGTACACTCATCACCCGGCCCCAGTAAGCCTGA
Organism: Dehalococcoidales bacterium; assembly: GCA_037440885.1. Classification (GTDB taxonomy): domain Bacteria; phylum Chloroflexota; class Dehalococcoidia; order Dehalococcoidales; family UBA2162; genus JBBITI01. The sequence goes on from JBBITI010000089.1 coordinate 3,185, forward strand.
TCGGAATAGTAAAGCAGCAAAGCGTTGGCAACAGTATTTCGCATGGTATCGGCCACACCGACCAGGAAAATCAGCACAAGTGAGAAATAGTATACTTTTGAGAATGCGAAGCCAGCCATGAAGATGCCCAGAGCAATAGCCCCGATCAACATTATCAATCCGCGTTTCCGGTTGGGCATTGAAGCAATAATAACTGATACCAGGGTGGCTCCGAATCCGGAAGCGCTGATAATCATTCCGTAACCGGTCTCACCTACCTTCAGGATATCATCAGCGAAGATCGGTAAAAATACGCCGTAGGGCATGGTCAGCAGGAGGACGATCGAAGAAAAGACGAGGACGGTCAAAATCGTGGGCGTTTGACGGACATAAGAAAAGCCGGCTTTGATATTAGCGATCGACCGGGCTCCGGTCAGGCCAGCTTGTATCTTAGGAGTAACCGCTGGAATGAAAGAGATTAATATGACACCGATGGTATACAGGACAGCCATGATATAAAAAACGGTGGCAAATCCAAAGCCGGCGATGATGAAGCCGGTAACCAGAGGGGCTAGAAAACGCAGGATGTTCATCGCCAGACTGCCGAGGGCGATGGCGTTCATTACCTTTTCGGCGCCGACGATCTCACGGACCATAGACTGATACGAGGGACCAGTTAACCCCATACCTAACCCATCGATCAAGTAAGCGGCACCCAGGATCCACCACGATGCCGGGTGAAATGCATCCAGGTAGCCGAGACTCAAAGTGATGGCAACTAACAGAGCATTGCAAATCAGCAATGTCTGACCGGCTATCACCACATATTTCTTTTTAAAGCGGTCAGCCAGAACTCCGCCCAGCGGTGAAAGAATAATGAGAGGAATGAAGTTGATCACCATGGAGAGACCCAACAGAGTAGCGGAATCGGTCAGCCGATAAACAAGCAATGAGCGTGCCATCCCCTGCATGTTACCGGCAGCTTGCGATACCAGGTTGTTACCAAAGTAGAAACGGAAAGCAATATTGGAAAGCGAACTGAAAGTCTTCAGGTTACGGAGGAGCACATTAAAACTATTACATGAATGACGTTATTTGTCAAACACGATATGTTATGGACGCTTACACCGGGTTGACATCTAATTCACTGACTTGTTATATTAGATCAAGGAAAATAGTGAATATAATCGGGTGTCTACAGGCTTAAATGGATAGCAAGACCGGTGAAATTCCGGCACAGTCCCGCCTGCTGTAAAGTCAGAACGCCAGCCCAGGAAGTTCCATCTGCCTCCGCGGAGAAGGGGGTCGGGTTTATTAGTGAGCTAATAAATCCCCCTGTTCTGTCGAGCAGGGGGATTTTATTTTCACTGTAAAGGAGAGCTTTGAAAAGCCGCTTGTATCTAGTTGGAAAAGAATCCTGCCTAAAACGATTCGTCAGTATCGAATATCCGGGATTGTCGAAAGGGAAAAAACCTGGAGAGTCTGGTGGCAAATAGACCAGCCACTGTCCAACCTGCCTGGACAGCACACCTGGTGCCATGGCGCAGCCGTATTTACGCTATTTTGATTCTTGCTGTGGTTCTAATAGTGATGGTGACCGCAGCAGTAACCGTCGGCAGTGTGTCGATCCCTTTGTTGACCACGGTCAAGGTTATTTTGTCTCATGTCCCGTTTGTCGATATTAAACCGACATGGCCCAGCGGAGTTGAGACTATCATACTTGACATGCGGTTGCCGCGGGTTTGCCTTGCCGGTCTGGTCGGTGCCGCCCTGGGGACAGCCGGTGCGACTTATCAGGGCTTGTTCCGCAATCCGCTGGCGGATCCTTATCTCATTGGAGTTGCCCAGGGCGCGTCTTTGGGCGCAGTAATCGGTTTTCTATTGCCTGTGACCGGTAGCTTTTTAGACATCGGTATAATTCCTGTTTTTGCTTTTATCGGAGCTATCGTCAGTACTACCGTAGTGTATTTACTAGCCCGGCAGGGGAAAACCTTACCGGTCACTACTCTGATACTGGCCGGAGTTGCCCTCGGTGCCCTGCTCGGTTCGATCGTTTCCTACCTGATCATATCCTCTGGTGAGAAGATGCACAGTATCGTTTTCTGGTTAATGGGCAGCTTCTCTCTTAGCCAGTGGGCTGACGTTCGCATGATACTCCCTTATTTAGTTATAGGAACCGGGGTCATCCTGCTTTATGCCCGCCAGATTAACGTCATGCAGTTGGACGAAGAACAAGCCCAGCAACTGGGAGTCAATGTGGAGCGGATGAAGCTCATTCTGCTGGGTGCGGCCACATTGATTACCGCAGCCGCAGTCTCATTTGTCGGGACGATCGGTTTCGTCGGAATCATCGTTCCTCATGCGGTACGCTTGATCTGGGGAGCTGATTACCGGTTTTTACTGCCGCTCTCGGTACTATCTGGAGCGATATTCCTGATAATTGCTGATCTGTTGGCCCGGACAGTATTGGTCCCGACGGAAATACCGGTCGGCGTGGTTACCGCTCTTTTCGGAGCACCATTCTTCCTGTTTCTTCTACGACGGCGCAGGAAGGTAATATTTTAAATAGCATGATATTTACGAGAAACGGGCAGATACCGTAGCACTGATTAGCAGATGATAGATTCAGATGATGTCGGACGGGCTTAATGATCAAGATTGAATTTAATGAGGTATCGCTGGGTTACCGGCACCACAGGGTGCTGGAAAAAATCAGTTTTAACGTCATGCCCGGGGAAATCGTGGGTTTAATCGGCCCTAACGGTTCAGGGAAATCGACTGTAATCCGGGCTTTGACTCGCATCATCAACCCTATACATGGTCAGATTCTGGTAGATGGACAGGATATCTGCAGGATCGAAAGGACAAAACTGGCGAAAATAATCGGGGTGGTGCCTCAATTGCCGTTGCTGCCGAGTGCTTTCACCGGCTTCGAGATTGTCCTCATGGGTCGCAATCCTCACCTTAGCCTGTTTGCCCACGAAAGCCAGGAAGATATCGAGATTGCCTGGCGAGCGATGGCGATGACGGGGACTCAAGAACTCGCTCGCCGTAATGTCGGTGAACTATCTGGCGGGCAGATACAGAGCCTGCTGATTGCGCGGGTCCTTGCTCAGGAGACGAGCGCTATCCTGCTTGATGAACCGACGGCTAACCTGGATATCGGTCGCCAAATCGAATCACTTGACCTCGTCAAGAGACTGTGCCGAGAACGAAACCTGACGGTACTTTCAGCCTTGCACGATCTCAACCTAGCATCGCAGTACTGCAACCGGCTGGTATTGATAAATGAGGGCCGACTTTATAAACAAGGGAACCCGATTGAAGTAGTTACCGCCGAAAACATCGCCGCGGTCTACGGCGCAGAACACTGTGTATATCAACACCCGGTCAACGGGCTACCCGTCGTGCTGATCAACGGCAACGGTCGGAATTGATGAATCAAGAAAACCGAGGAGAGTGAAAATGAGCGCCGTGCAGGGACTGGTAATCGTTCACACCGGTAAAGGAAAAGGGAAAACCACCGCCGCCCTGGGACTGTTGTTTCGCGCCTGGGGTAACGGGTTGCGGGTGGTGATGCTGCAATTCGTAAAAGGAGCGGAGAGTGACTACGGCGAACACAAAGCCGCCCGCCGCATCGGGGTAGAAATCATACCCGGTGGCGCCGGTTTCGTTTTTGATCCCGCAGATCCCGGACCGCACCGAGACCGGGCAATCGAGCAATGGCAGGAAGCAAAAAAGCGTATCAATTCCGGGAATTACGATATGGTTATCCTGGACGAGTTGACCTACCCGCTGTATTTTGGGTGGATTACTCCGCAGGAAGTGAACGAAGTGCTCAAAGAGCGTCCCTCAAACCTGCACATTATCATCACGGGGCGCGGTGCGCCGGAAGAATTGATTGATTTTGCTGATACGGTGATTGATATTTGTGACGTCAAGCACCACCTGCAGAAAGGCGTCAAAGCGCAAAAGGGAATCGAACTTTAAGAGGCGCGGGTTGAAGGCATTAATCATTGCAGGGGTCACCAGCGGTGTCGGGAAAACAACTGTTGCCACTGGTCTGATGGGTGTCCTGGCAGGACAAAAACTGCGTGTCCAGCCTTTTAAGACCGGGCCGGATTACATCGACACCAGTTACCATACCTGGGTAACAGGTAATCCGTCACGCAATCTCGATACCTGGATGCTGTCCCATAAGGCGGTCATCGAGTTATTCAACAGGGCGATGTCTGGGAAAGATATCGGTGTTATTGAAGGAGTGATGGGGCTTTTTGACGGTCATTCCGCCACATCTGATACTGCCAGCACTGCTGAATTGGCCAAGTTGCTAAACGTGCCGGTAATACTGGTGGTCGATAGTCGTAACGCTGCTCGCAGTCTGGCGGCGGTAGTAAAAGGTTGCCGGGATTTCGATCCCGGGCTTACTTTTGGCGGTGTAATTCTCAATGGCATTGGCAGTGAAACGCATTACCAGATATGCCAAGATGCGATCGAACATTATGCCGGTGTCAGAGTCTTGGGATACTTGCCGCGTCGGGAGAGCCTTATGCTGCCGGAACGGCATCTGGGATTGGTCCCCACTGTAGAAGGCCCGGTAAGTGCGGAGTTCCGCAGTACTCTCCTTGATCAGTGCGCAGCGACCCTGGATATCAAGAATATTCTGCAAATTGCGGAACAGGCTGCCCCGCCTACTGTGCTCCCGGAACTGTTCCCGGTACAACCACAGCCTCTGGAGGTACGCATCGGGGTTGCCCGTGACAGGGCTTTCAGCTTTTATTATCAGGACAGCCTGGATCTCTTGGAAGCCTGGGGAGCGGAAATCGTCTGTTTTAGTCCGCTGACTGATTTCCGGCTGCCTCCGGATGTCAACGGACTGTATATCGGTGGTGGATTTCCGGAAATGTATGCTGCAGAACTAGCCGCCAACGAAAGCTTGAAAAAAGATGTAAAACTGGCCGTAGAGCGCGGAATACCGGTATACGCAGAATGCGGTGGGTTGATGTACCTGGGGCAGTCGATACGTGATTTTGACGGCCGGGTTCACCTGATGTCCGGAGTCCTGCCGCTTGAATCGCGTATCGATAATCCCAAACTGACCATGGGCTATCGCACGGTGCATGCCTTGCATGACGGACCGCTGCTGCAGCAAGGTCAAACTGCCCGGGGACACGAATTCCACTGGTCGAACTGTAGTCGAGTGTCTGTTGCCAGCGCAGCGTATGATGTCGAGGAAAAGGGTGGTGGATTGGAAGGATTCCAGGTGGCGAAGGTACTGGCCTCGTATATTCACCTCCATCTAGGAACAGTCCCGCCAATGGCCCGGCGTTTCGTAAAAACGTGTGCCTGCTTTAAGGAGAACCGACGGCAATGATCTTCCTAGAGATGCCCAACCTGTCGATTCTTCTTCTTGCCCTGATCATCGATCAGGCTTTTGGTGAGCCGCCTAACGCTATTCATCCGGTGGTCTGGATGGGAAAGCTGGTTAAAATCCTGATGAAAGGAGTAAAAATCGCCGAAAATAACAAAGTCGCCGGATTCCTTTTTGGAATGATGGTAACACTGATAACGGTCAGCGTTTTCGCAGCAGCGATATACTTACTCTTGGCCTGGATATCCGGTGTGAGCATACTGGCCTATATCATGGTTGGCGCGCTCCTCTTTAAGTGTACCTTTTCACTGCGGGGATTGCGCATGGCAGCGGAAAAAGTGAAAAGGCTCCTCGAACGCGATAAACTCCCTGAAGCCCGTTCCGCTGTTATTGCACTGGTCGGACGGGATACTGCAAAACTGGACAGCGGTCAGGTGGTCTCAGCAACGGTCGAGTCGGTCGCAGAAAATAGCTGCGACAGTTTTGTGGCGCCGCTCTTGTTTTTCGTATTACTGGGAGTCCCCGGAGCAATAGCTTACCGTGCGGTCAACACGCTGGATAACAGCATCGGATTTCGGGGCAAATACGAATTCATCGGGAAATTCGCTGCCCGGCTGGACGACGTAGTAAACTTTATCCCGGCTCGTATCAATGCTTTCTTGTTTGTGTTTGCTGCAATATTAACAGGGAAAAATTGCCGGGGGGCCTGGCGTATCATGTGGCGCGATCACCGCAATACGTCCAGTC
>JBBITI010000090.1:0-3245 GCA_037440885.1 Dehalococcoidales bacterium
TGGTGCAGGTCTCAGAAAGGACGTCGTGTTTTTGCCCGGTTCTACCCGGACTGGATGAAGAAGAGGCTGAAAGAGAGTCAGGCCGGTGTTTACACTGTGATTTGCGATTGAAAATGACACCGGTCAAATTCTGGAGCAGTTATTAACTTTGACGCAGGGGGAGTGAAAACATGAATGTAAAAAATCAGGCAGATGTAGTTGTTGTGGGTTCCGGGGCTTCCGGCCTGGCGGCCGCGGTAACGGCTGTCGAAGGCGGAGCAAGCGTAATCGTTTTTGAGAGACAGCGTTCGATCGGAGGCACTTCTAATTTCTTCAAAGGTACCTTTGCCGTCGAAAGCGATATGCAGCGGGAAAGGTACATTACCCTGACCCGCGACGAAGCTTTTAAAGGCATCATGGAATACGGCCACTGGCGCAATAATCCCCGGCTGGTCAGAGCGATCGTCGACGAAACAGCAGCTACAATACGGTGGTTGCAAAAAGAGGGAGTGGAGTTCAGTGACGCTACCATCAACATGATCGATGCCCCCCGGACATATCACGTAATCAGGGGCGAGGGAGCGGCAGTCGTGAAGATACTGGCCACCCGGTTAAAAGAGAAGGGGGGAGACATCCGTTTGGGGGCGGCAGCGAAGCGGTTGATCAAAGAGGGGAACCGGATTACCGGGGTAGAGGTGGAAGAGAATGGCGAAGATGTTCCGGTCAGGGCGAAAACCGTCATCATTGCCAGCGGCGGGTTTGCCAACAACAAAGAATGGATCAAAAAGTATTCCGGGCTGGATCTCGGCGTGAACCTGGTGCCGGTGGGCAACGTGGACAAGATGGGTGACGGCATCCGGATGGCCTGGGAAGCGGGGGCGGGGGAGGAGGGGATTGCGACTCTGGAGTTGTTCCGCATCGGCCCGATGGCCCAGGAATTGGGGAAGGGTGGCAGGGTAAGCCTGGCGGTCATCCAGCCTGATCTCTGGGTCAATCAGGCGGGGGAACGTTTCTGCGACGAGAGCATCACTTTTTACGATACTTCCGAAGGAAATGCCAATGTCCGGCATAAAGAAGGATATACCTACAGCATGTTCGATGATTCAATCGTCAGGCGGATCATGGAGCAAGGGATCGACAAGGGAATTACTCCGGAATCTTACCCCGGAGACCGGCCGGCGAATTTCGATAACGATCTCCGCGCAGCTATCCAGAATGCCCCGACGGAGGTATTCGAAGGTAATTCGGTGGAAGAGCTGGCGGTAAAAACAGGGATAAGCCCCGAAGTTTTGAGAGCGACGGTGGAGGAATATAACCGTTTCTGCGAGAAATGCCATGACGACCTGTTTGCCAAAGACCCGAAATATCTCCGGCCGCTAAAAGGTCCAAAATACTATGCGGTGAAAGCGCGTACGGTTTTCCTCGGCACGATGGGAGGGATCAAGGTCAATCACCGGCTGGAGGTGATCGACAAGAAGGAGAAAGCGATTCCGGGTTTATATGCCGCAGGGTATGATGCGGGAGGAATGTACGGTCATGATTATTGCATGAAGATCGCCTCGGGTTTGTCATCGGCTTTTGCGATGAATTCAGGCCGGATTGCCGGGAAAAGTGCGTTGCAATACATAAATCAGGGGGCGAAGTAAGGGCAGTCGAATATTGTTTTTCAAAAACAGCGGTTCATTTTATATATATCTAGTAGGATGGTCACATGGGATTGACTTTTAAACAGGGCTAAACTATAATGCCGACGACAGTACAAGAGTGCCGGGCGATATTATACAACCGATAAGGAGGGCCTATGGCTGAGAAGAAATTAAGAGTCCAGAACAAGAAGATCGATGACGAGCTTTCGTTGCGGCGGCGGCGGGCTGTCCTGGATGAATGGCCGACCGGCAAGGAGGTCGATTTTGAAGAAGCGGTAGCGTATCAAAAAAGCCTGCCGGACAGCAAGATCTGGTGGAAGGTCATGACCAAACTGGAACAAGAATGCCGGATGAGTGTTTTTCCGCGAGCCGGCACGCCGATCCTGGAGGATATGATCAGCCTTTGCCAGTCAATGGTTAATTCCGGGGTGGTATTGATACCGGTCACGACCGACAGCTACACCCGGGCCCGGCAATACGAAAAGGTGGAGCAGATTTTACAGGAATGTTATAAAACGGGAAAGCCCCTGCTCAACGGTTTCCCGGTCATCAACTACGGGGTAAAAAAGACCCGCAAGCTGATCGAAAGCTGCGATGCAGCCTTCAGCCCGAGAGGCGCCGGCGGTGAAATCGCGATCGCCTCCGGGATGACTACAGCCGGGGGCGGGCTCGGTTTCTTGGGATTCGGCAGTTATGCCAAGCGGACGACGGTCCGCGAACTGGTGGCGATGAGCCAGAGCGGGATGCGTACAGTAGGCTGGTACGCCGACCGGGGCGTGATTCTCTGTACCGATTTACACGGCTGGCTGCCGGGCGGGCCGTTCCCGCTCAGTGTCAATATTGCCTGTCTGATCATCGAAGCGGTCACTGCTGCGGAGCAGGGCCAGTTGGCCCTCTATCCGCTGGTGCATTGCATGGGTAATATGACCCAGGATCTCGCCTGGATACGGCTAGCGCCCAGATTGATCCGGGAATACCTGGATAAATTCGGTTACACAAAGTGCATGATCGTCGGTACTTGCCCGTCACAGACTCCGCTTTTTCCGGTGGCGCAGGACCTGGGCGGGGCTTTTGCCTACTTGTGTTATATTGCGATGATCGGTTCCCTGGCGAAATGCAACGCCGTCGACCTGCGGACCATTGATGAAGGAGCCGGGGTACCAACCAAAGAGGCGCATACCATGAGCTACCGGGCGGCCAAGTGGATCTTCGACGTGATAAGGGAACAGCGCATCGAGATCGATGTCAAGGGGGTAGCCGAGGAGGAGAAGATCACCGAGATCGAAGTCCGCGCGATCCTCGACCGGATACTGGACCTGGGCGACGGTGATATCGTGGAAGGCACCGCCCGGGCGGTGGAGACGGGAGTGCTAGACTCGCCGTGGAGCCCCAATGTCAATGTAAAAGATCAGGTACTGGGAGTCCGGGATGCGAAAGGAGCCTGCCGCTACCTGGAGTTTGGCAATCTGCCGATACCGGAAGAGATAAAGGACTTCCACCGGCAGAAAATCGCCGAAAGAGAAAAGATCCAGGGCAAGAAAGCAGACTACTATGCGGCTGTCCGGGATCTCTGGGGTCTCAGCAAAGGGAAAATGGTCGGCCTGCCGCCTTATGACAAAT
>JBBITI010000090.1:3293-9215 GCA_037440885.1 Dehalococcoidales bacterium
ACCGACAGTCATAACCGGAACCGTGGGCATGGATGCCCATGTTATTGGCACCAAGGTTTTATCACGGGCACTCAAGGATGCCGGGTTTAACGTGGTAGCCCTGGGCATGCAGGTATCTCCGGAGGAGTTCATCCGGGTAGCCCAGGAAACGGATGCCCGGGCGATATTGATGTCTTCGTTATACGGCATGGCGGAAATGGACCTGAAGGGTTTCAAGGAGAAGATGCAGGAGGCCGGATTGAGCGAGGTCCTGCTTTATATCGGCGGTATTTTGGGTATCGGCCGGCATGATTTCAAAGAAGATGAGATCAAGTACAAGGCGCTTGGTTTCGACCGGGTTTATCCTCCCGAAACTGACCTGGATGTCGCCATCAAAGACCTCCGGCATGACCTGAAGGCTAGAGGGGCGGAGTAAAGACGTCTCTGCCCGGAGTATTGATGGATAAAATCAGGTTACTCATCGATTTTGGAAGCACTTTTACCAAAGTGGTAGCCGTCGATCTGGAAAAAGAAGACGTAGCTGCGGTTGCGCGGGTTTCGTCTACAGTGGACACTGATATCACGATCGGTCTGGAACGGGCTTTCAGAGTCATTGAAGCCGATATCAAGATTGGCGAGCGGGAAAGAAAGAAGGCTATGGCTTGCAGCAGCGCCGCCGGCGGATTGCGTATGGTTTGCGTTGGGTTTGTACCGGAACTGACCAGCGAAGCAGCGAACCGGGCAGCGCTGGGCGCGGGTGCGAAAGTGGTCGGTCGTTATTCCTATCAACTCACTAATCATGAAGCAGAAGAGATCGAGAGAATAGCACCCGACATCTTGCTTTTAGCCGGAGGAACCGACGGCGGAAACGAAAAAGTCATTGTGCACAATGCCGCGGTGGTGGCCAGGTCAAACCATGCGATCAAGAATATCGTAGTTGCCGGTAACAAAGCGACCCACGATAAGATAAAAACCATTTTCAGCGAATTCCCGGGGAAAGTGTTTTTTACCCGAAACGTGATGCCGGAGATCGGTAAACTCGATGTCGAACCGTGTAATCGCGAAATCAGAGAGATCTTCATCAAGCATATAATCGAGGCTAAAGGCATTGCCAAGGCAAGGTCGATGATCGAGGATGTCATTATGCCCACTCCCTCGGCGGGCCTGGAAGCAGCGAGGTTAATTGCCCAGGGATGTAAAGGGGTCAGTGGCCTGGGTGAGTTACTGGTTGTCGATGTGGGAGGAGCGACAACCAATGTCCATTCGATCGCCACCGGAAAACCGACCGGCAATGCGATTGTCCTGGACCATCTGCCGGAGCCTTATGTGAAAAGGACAGTGGAGGGTGACATTGGCCTGAAATACAATATTGCCACGCTGGAAGAACTGGCCCGGGAACGGGAAAAACCGACGGACTTCGATATCGTGGTGAAGCGGTTTTACAGCGGGAAACTTCCGGAGAGTGATATCGAGCTTATGTGTCACGACATCATGTCCCGGATCGCCGTTGAAACAGCAGTCAGCCGGCATGTCGGCAGATTGGAAATAGTATATGGACCTTCCGGGGAAATCTTTGTCCAGAGAGGAAAAGATTTAACCCAGATCAAGACCGTAATCGGGACAGGCGGTGGTATCATCTTTGCGGCAGATCCGCGCCGTGTGCTGGAAGGAGCGCTCTATCAGGAAGAAAACAGTACAATCTTGAAGCCAAAAGCGCCGACCCTGCTCGTGGATGAATGCTATATATTTTATGCTGTTGGCCTGTTAAGCCAGGTTGAACCGGCGAAAGCTTTGAATGTGATAAAGAAGCATTTAAGGAAAGTGTAGCCAGCCTGCGGGTACAGGCGTTTTATTAAAACTGGCCAAGGAGGGTAATCATGCCAGATCTGGATGGGAAAGTCGCCCTGGTTACCGGGGCGGCCAGCAAGAGGGGTATGGGACACCGGGTAGCTGTCCGTTTAGCCCAGGAAGGAGCGAACGTGGCGGTGATGGATAAATTCGCCAATCCGAAAAGTATCTGGCCTGGCGATGAAAACTGGGTCGGACTCGAGGAGGTGGTTGCCGAGATAAAACAAACAGGACGGCAGGGCCTGGTTTTGATTGCAGACGTCAGCAACGAAACGGAAGTAAATGCGGCTGTGGCAAAAACGATAGCACAATTAGGCAAGATCGATATTTTAGTCCACTGCGGGGGCATTCGCGGGGCGATGACTACGCCGATTATCGATCTTCCGGCTGCGGATTGGCAGGCGATCCTGGATATCAACCTCACCGGTTCCTTTTTGATTGCCAAGGCGGTAGCGAAAACCATGATTCCGGATGGACAGGGTAAAAAGATTGTCCTGATCGGTTCCAAGGCGGCTACCGAGGGGTACCGGGGGAGCGCGGGATATTGTGCTTCGAAACACGGTGTGCTCGGCCTGGGGCGGACGCTAGCCCTGGAGTTAGCCCCGTACAAGATCAACGTAAATGTGATTAACCCGGGCGCCTTTGATACCAACCTGAGGGACAGTGCCATCGAGGCTCGTGCCCGGGCGCAGGGTCTGACAGTAGCTGAAATGTTGAAGAAAGAAGCCGAGAATCCCCGGCCGGCAGCTACCGGACCGGCGGCAAACATTCCCCTCGGTCGCATGGGGACACCGGAAGATATCGCCAATCTAGTATTGTTCCTGGTCTCGGAACGGGCCAGTTACATTACCGGAGAGATGATCGACATCGATGGCGGGGTATAGTCTGTCAGCGACTCTGACCAACTGTTTTTAATCAGATACTGAAATAACCCATCCCGGGAGAAGAGAGATGCTGAAAGGATGCCGGGCATTGGATCTGACCGATCAAAACGGCTATTTATGCGGAAAAATATTAGCTGACCTGGGAGTTGACGTGATCAAGGTGGAACCGCCCTGCGGTGACCCGGGAAGGAATACCGGTCCTTACTGGAAAGATGATCCCAATCCGGAAAAAAGTCTCTACTGGTTTGCCTACAACACGAACAAACGGGGAATTACCTTGAATCTGGACAGCGCTGACGGTCGTGCCATATTCAAGTTACTGGCGGCAAAAGCAGACTTCGTCATCGAAAGTCATGCGCCCGGATACCTGGATAATCTAGGGATCGGTTACCAGTCGTTATCAGAACTAAACCCTGGTATCATCATGACTTCGATCACTCCTTTCGGCCAGACCGGGCCTTACAGTAATTACCAGGTTACAGATATTGTAGTGACCGGAATGTCAGGAATTCTGTACCAGAACGGAGCGGCGGATCGCCCTCCGGTCAATATGAGTGTTCCCCAGGCTTGCCTGATGGCCGGGGCGGATGCGGCGGTGGGAACGATGCTGGCTTATTACCACCGGGAGCAGACCGGTGCCGGTCAGCAGGTGGATGTTTCGATGCAGCAGAGTACTGCCTGGTTCCAGGCGAATGCCCTTCCGATCTGGGAAATCAACAAGGCTGTTCTCAGGAGGGCGGGGGCTGCCCGGTCCGGGACCAGCCGGGATGATACCGGGCAACGTCAGATGTGGGAGTGCAAAGACGGGCTGGTGTTTTTTGTGGTTATCGGAGGGAAACAGGGAGCGAAGACATTAAGTTCACTGGTGAAATGGATGGACAGCGAGGGTATGGCGACCGATTTTCTGCGCTCTATTGACTGGGACACATTCGATATGTGGAAAGTAACCCGGGATGTGATTGCCCGGATCAACGAACCGGTAAGTGCGTTCTTTAAAAAGCATACCAGGGCAGAATTGCTCCAGGGTGCAACGATGAAAAATATTTCGGTATGTCCGCTCTCCGGCATGAAAGATTTGCTCGATGATCCGGGCCTTCGATACAGGAATTTCTGGGTGGAAATTGAGCATCCGGAGCTAAATTCCCGCATTCCGTATCCCGGAGCGTTTATACGTTCTTCTGAAGAGAAACTGGTTACTCGTACTCGTGCCCCGCTGATCGGTGAACATAATAAGGCGGTTTACCAGGAGATCGGCTTGACCGCAGCAGACCGGGTGGTTTTGAAAGAAGCCGGTATCATCTAGAAGGAGTTCGCCATGGCAGGAGAGAAAAAAGGTATCTTTGATGGTCTGATGATCACTGCTTTCGGCGGAGCAATCGTCGGACCTTTAACGATGAAGTTCTTTGCCGATTATGGAGCGATGGTAATCCGGATCGAGAGCATCAAGCGGCCGTGTACGCTACGGACCGGCGGTCCGTACAAGGACGGAAAACCGGGTATCAACCGGGCAGGTTACTTCAACTTCTATAACGGCAACATCCTGAGCTTTGCACTTAATATGGCGCATCCAAAAGCGGTTGATATCGCAAAGAGGCTAGTAAGCAAGTCCGACGTGGTCATGGAGAATTTCACACCGGCGGTAATGCCGGGGTGGGGGCTGGGTTACGAAGACTTAAAGAAAGTCAAACCGGACATCATAATGCTGCGGCAGAGCGGGTTCGGTGCGGAAGGCCCTTATGCGCAAACCGCCGCTTTCGGCATGGTGTTGGCGGCTATTGCGGGACTGCCGAACTTCGTAGGCTGGCCCGATGGGAGCCCCTTGCCCCTGGGCGTCTCCGCTTATACCGACTGCATTTCACCACGGTTTGCTTCCGCCGCTGTGATTGCAGCCCTGGACCACCGGAATAAAACGGGGAAGGGGCAGTTGCTTGATTTGGCCCAGTTTGAAACGGCGCTGTACTTTATTCTTCCGGCGATACTGGACTATGCGGTAAACGGCAAAGAACCGAAAAGGACCGGCAATGCCGTGGCAAGCGCGGTGCCTCACGGTGTTTTTCCCTGTAAGGGTGATGATCGCTGGTGTACTATCGCAGTCACGAACGACGCGCACTGGGCAAGCCTGTGTAAATCAATGGGCAGACCGGAATACATAGACGATGACCGGTTCGCGACGCTTTTGCACCGGAAGCAACACGAAGCCGAGGTGGAACGCCTCGTCAGTGACTGGACGTTGCAACAGACCCCGGAGGAAGTGATGACCAAATTGCAGGAGTCCGGAGTGCCAGCGGGCGTGGTGAAAAATACTGCCGACGTGTACAGCGACCCGCAGCTCAGAAGCCGCAATATTTTCTGGCCGATGGATCATACGGAGATGGGGACTTTTACCCATCTCGGCCAGAGTTTTCAGCTTTCAACAACACCAGCGCAGCCCCGTACCCCAGCCCCGGCATTGGGAGAGCATACGGAGTATATCTGTACCAGCGTACTGGGCATGAGTGACGATGAGTTTGTGGGGTTACTGGGAGAAGGAGTGCTCGAATAGTATTCAACCTGTATGTGAGGGTTATGAATTGTGATTGCACAAGAAGGGATTATGATATTGGAGGCTGGTGATGGATGCGGCGTATTCTATAGCGAGAAATCTGGTATATACGAAGTTTGAGAATATTCCCAGCCCGGCGGTGGAAGCAACAAAAAAAGAGATTCTCGACCAACTGGGGGTGGCTCTGGGGGGATCGTGTAAACCCGGAATAAAAGAATTACGGGAACTGAACACAGAGTGGGGCGGCAAAACTGAAAGCACAATTTTTGTTTTTGGCGACCGGTTACCGGCACCACAGGCGGCCCAGGTGAATGCTGCGATGGGACATGCCCTGGATTACGATGATACCGGTGACGGGCCGGTCCATCCGTCGGTAGTTATTGTGCCGACGGTGCTGGCAGTTGCCGAGCGGCAGGGAAAGGTGAGCGGGCGTGAACTGATTGCGGCAACGGCGCTGGGTGTCGATTTTATGTGCCGGCTGGGTGCGGCTTTCCGACAGGGGTGGAAAGGTCCCACTATCGGCGGTCATCCCGGCAATGGCTGGCATCTTACTGCGATTTACGGATATTTCGGGGCGGCAGGAGCGGCAGGCCGCATTTTAGCTCAGGACGAGACCACCATGCTAAATACTCTGGGGATCGCCTATCATCAGTCCGCCGGCAACGGGCA
>JBBITI010000091.1:0-8413 GCA_037440885.1 Dehalococcoidales bacterium
GAATTGATTGTCTTCCACGAGGATCATGACGTCGGTGACCGTTCCGTCCAGATGGGGAATTCCGGCAAGAAGGGCGATCCGGTCCATTTCCTGCCGATGAAGCGTACCGCTACTGTCGAACATATAGCAACAATTGCGGTGATGGCTGGATGCCGGCCGGAAATGTTCCCGGTTGTATTAGCCATTGCCGAATCCGGCGGGGGTTGTGGCGATGGGCGGGGTGGCGGAGGTTACTGTGTGAGTGGCCCGATCGGTCGGCAAATCGGGATGAACTATGATGTCAACCTCCTCGGTCCAGGCAATCCGGCGAACCGGTCTCTTGGCCGGGCGGCTGAATTAATGTGGCGTAACCTGGGCGGCGAAATCCCCAGTGTGAATAACTGCGGCGTCTTCGGGACCGCCTTGACCAATGTTTTTCCGGAAAATGCCGAAGCTTTGCCTCCCGGTTGGGAAGGTTTGAATGAAGAATGCGGCTACCGCAAAAACGAGAGCGTGCTCGTCCGCATCGGCATGGGCTTGAGCGGCATGGAATCGGCTGCCTGGATGCCAGGTCAATATCGCGAGTTTCAAAAGAGCGGTCACAGCGGTATTGCCCGGCGCCTTGGTTTGAAGGGAAAACCAGGACCGCATAATTTCCTGGATTATATTCGCGGTTTCTGGGTTGATGGTGAGGGCGGGTTTACCTTCCTGATGCTGCCCGAACTGGCCCGCCACCTGTACGATTACGGCTTTAAAACCAAGGATGCTGTTTACGAATATATCTATAAGCGTAGTTTCATACCGATGAAAGAATACCGGTTGCACTCGGTGCCTGATGTCTGGACGAATGCCTGGAAGGGTATTGAACCGACTTCCGGTAAACACTGGATGGACTTGCCGGAAGACTACATGGTTCCCGCTTGTCCCGATCCTTGGGCTAACATGATTCTCGTTATGGGAGCGGGAGAAGAACAACTCCACTGGATGCGCGGTTCGATGCGGGATGCTTACAGCATCGACGAGTGGCGTTAACCAGCCGATTTACAAAGAAGCCCTCAGGTTCATCCTCGGGGCTTCTTTTTTATTCCTCGATCTAGGGCATCTGGTTTCTGCCTTGACGCGCACTATTTGGCGTTAAAGCGAACGGTGACGATATCCCCGTCTCGGACTTCATACTCCCGTCCTTCCAGTCGGTGCTTTCCCGCTTTCGCCACGGCTGATTCACTACCCAGCTTAAGTAGATCGTCGTAATGCATCACTTCCATGCGGATGAAGCCGGTTTCCATATCGGAATGTACCTTGCCCGCTGCCGTCGGCGCTTTATCGCCGCGGCGGCAGGTCCAGGCGCGTACCTCATCTTCACCGACGGTGAAAAAGCTGATCAATCCCAGTTTGGCATAAGCGGCATGCAACAAACGCTCCATGGCTGATTGTTCCAGCCCGAGTTCTTTTAAAAACACCTTCCGGTCTGCCGGATCTAACTCACTGATATCAGCCTCGTCTTTGCCGCAGACAGTTACCACCTCGGTTTTTTCTCGGGCAGCGAGTTCCTGAAGAGACTTTACATAACTATTGTCGGCACCCGCCATCGACTTGATATTAGCAATGTAAAGAACCGGCTTCATCGATATCAGGTTGCATTCCTTGATACTGTTGGTTTCCTGGGGTGTAAGTTCCTGGCGGCGCGCCGCCAGACCGTTCTGAATTCCGTCCAGGACTTTCTGGCAATTGACGCTTTCCCGGAGTACATCCTTGTCACCGCTTTTCGCCTTTTTCGCCAGCCTTTCGATCTTGTTCTGCAGCGTCGCCGAGTCGGCTGCCATCATCTCCAAATCTACTGTCTCGACGTCCCGCACCGGGTCGATGGTGCTGTATTCGAAAGGGACCTGGTCGTCGTCAAAACACCGCACCACATGCAATAACGCTTCCATGTCTTTGATATTGCTGATCAATCGGGAACGGCGTCCCGTATCCGCAGGTTTGATACCGGCGGTGTCAATAATTTCCAGGGTCGCTGGTACGACTTTTTGGGGATGATACATTTCTACCAGGTGGTCTATCCGCTCATCCGGTAGATTAACGATCACGCGGTTGGCCTCCGTACCGCTGTACAGAGGGGCCCTTGCGGCGGTAATGGCATTGAAAATTTCTGTCTTTCCGGATGAGGGGACGCCGATCAATCCGCAGCGCAAACCCATCACAGTATCCTTTCCCGTCAATCCTTGGCTTCATGGATTCTCCCCGGTTTAATGAAGGGATCTATCCGCCGTCTGGAATTGCCGTGTTGCATTCTTACTACACAATCCGTGAGATTACTATCCCTGTCATTATAACGGAAGAGACTGTGGTTCATAAAACGGGATTATTTGAAATCCGGGGTTTCGACTGTTAAAATCACCTTATTGACTAAAAATAGTTTGCCTGAAGATAGTCCTGCGATTCGGGGGAACCAACCCCGTTTTTTTTATGGTTTTATCATCGTAATCGTCGCTCTCTTTCTGGATTTGATCACCGCCGGCATCCATTTCACTTTCGGCATCTTCTTCACTCCTCTGTCTCATGAGTTCGGCTGGACACGCGCTGCCATTTCCGGAGCTTTCACCTTTTACAGCCTTAGTCACGGCGCTCTCTACATCGTCACCGGTAAATTGAGTGATCGCTACGGACCCCGTCCCCTGCTGATCTCCAGCGGCTTGTTTTTAGGTCTCGGTCTCTTCTTGATGTCGACGATTTCCCATCTCTGGCAGCTATATCTTTATTATTTTATTTTAGCGGTAGGTATGAGCGGTAGTTTTGTGCCCCTCATGTCTACTATCGCCCGCTGGTTCGATAAATGGCGTGGCTTGATGACCGGGTTGGTTCTGGCGGGCGGTGGCTTGGGTCAGGCTGTTTTCCCCCAGATCGGCACCTGGCTGATTGCCGCTTTCCAGTGGCGGAACGCGTATATTATCTTGGCGGTCGGGGTTTGCATCTTAATCATTTTCGGAGCGCTCTTTATGTACCGTGACCCTTCGAAAAAGGGGCTCCAGCCATACGGTTCTGGGCGTCAATCAGTGGAACATACAAAAAACCCTGCCTCTGCTGGTATGACTTTCCGGCAAGTAGCGGCGACCCGCTTCTTCTGGATGTTTTGTTTAGCCATCATTTTCGCCCAGTTCTCTATCGGTATGATGGTGGTGCATGCTGTCCCCCATGGTCAGGATCTGGGTTTGTCCTCCTCTGCTGCTGCCGGTGTGGTGACTACTTTTGCCGGGTGCGGTATCGCCGCTCGTGTAGTGTTCGGGGCTTTCGTCGACCGTTTAGGCGGTCGACGGGTAATGATGATTGCCTGCCTGGTACTGGCGGTAACCCTGCTGAGCCTGTCGGTTACCCGGTCTATAGGGTGGTTCTATGGTATATCGGCCGTCTTCGGTCTTGGGTTTGGTGGTTTTGTCTCCAGTTTGTCTCCGCTTACTGCCCAGCTTTTTGGACTGCGCTCCCACGGGGTGATCCTTGGTGTGGCTACTTTCGGAGCGGCTATCGGTGGTGGGTTAGGACCACTCCTCGCCGGGGCTATTTATGACACGACCGGTAAATACACCCTGGCTTTCTTGACCGTGGGATTGTTAAGCCTGTCATCCTTCGCCATCATACTCTTTCTGAAAACGCCCCCGTCGCCGGTCCGCGACCCCGCGTGAACATCTTTGCTAGACCACCCGGATCACGTACTCCGGGCAAACCGCCGCACAATAACCGCAAAGAATGCAACGGGACTGGTCGACCGCCACCTTGGTCTCTCCCATGCTCAGGGCTTTCTGGTCGCATTCCTCGATGCATAATCCACAGCGGATGCAGCGGTCGTAAACAATCAGCTTGCGCTGCACTTTGTTGACTTTCTGGAGTATTATCTCGGGCACCGACCGGTCTTCGAAGATCGCCACGTTCATTTCCACTTCTGTTTCATCTTTCATGCCCGCTGCCACCGCATCGCAAACCGGCAAGTTTCTTAACCAGTTAAACGACTCCGCAACTTCAGCAGCCAGATGACCGCCCCCCAGCGGCTTCATGGCATAAATGAATTTAACCCGCCGTTTCGCTTCTTCCAGTGCGGGCAGCATGTCTGTCAGTTTACCGTCGATGATACCCAGCCCTTTACGGTTAAGCACCGGAAAAATTACATCGAAAGCCGGTTCCCGGTTAATCGTCCTGACACCGGCTACGGTGTGTGTGGATGCCCCGATTGCCCGGATTAGTCCCTTTCTTTTCATTTCCTGAAGGCATTCCAGGGCTCCTTGGCGCTGCGGTAAATTTTCGGCGGTTACCAGGTGCAGATGAAAAATATCGATATAACTTCGTTTCAATGCCCGGAGGCATTCTTCGACATGTGTTTTCATCTGGTCATAACCTGCGGCATGGCTTTTACTGGCGATGACTACCCTGTCTTCACTGACTCCTTGGAGTCCCACTGCGAGGTGTTTATAAGAATCGTAAGCCTGGGCCGTATCATAGAAATTGACACCCATTTCAAAAGATTTCCGGATTGCTCGGGCACCCTGTTCCGCCGGTAAATCCGCCTGTAACGGGCCAAGTATCAATGTCCCGTGACACAATTCGGAAACGGTTATCCCGGTGTCTGCTATCTTTACTCTACGCATCTCCGTTCCTTTCCGGAGTATTCCTGATGATTATCAAAATAAAAAATCAGTACCCTGTTTCCATCTATACTGTGATAGCTAGTGCGAGTTGCTTTTTTTATAAACCCCTCATAAACTCCGGACGGAGTAATGCTGGGTCTCCTTGGTCGATTACACGCGTCAATTCGCGCAGCATGTGCGATTTATCACCGGGTAAAGTCCCCCGTATCGAAAAATAATTAGACGCGTGCATCGAACTGAAAAAACAATTACTGAAGTTACTATGCTCGATGAGTATCTTCAATTCTTTCAGCGAATCGAAAGCGGATACCGGGTGAAAACTCCCTTCAACCAGTTCCCGGTGCAGCGGAGTGCCTTCGACGAATGTGGTCGTTAGCGCACCGGCATAGTCCGGATCCATCTCGCTCAGTACTTGAGCGGTAGCCCGGGCATGTTTTTCACTGCCTTCGATACCGGCGATCCCCAGGATTACAGTGATGGAAGTTAAAATCCCGGCTGTCTTCGCCCGGCGTGCTGCCTCGACCGTCTCTGCGGCAGTATTGCCTTTCGCTATCTTGCGTAGTACTTCGTCATCGCCGCTCTCAAGACCCATGTAGACGATGCCCAGCTTTAATTCCCTTAGTGTTGCCAGTTCGTCCGGGGTACGCCGTAAGATATCGGCGGCAGTAGCGTAAGTCGCTACCCGCTGGATCGAAGGCAATTTCTGGTTCAGGTAGGTAAGTGCCTCGACCAGATCATTGTATGGATAAACCAGTGCATCACCGTCCTGCAGAAAAACCCCCCGCCCGTCCCACTGGCTGGCGATTTCCCTGATGATCCAGGGAATACCGGTAACGGTGATTTTCGTTTTCTTGAAAGCCGAAAGAAAGTCGATTTCTTCCTTGACTTCTTTTAGCGGCCGTATCCGTAGCTTGGAGCCGTAATAGTTACAGAAAGTACAGGTGGCATTGGCACAACCGGAGGTCAAAGGTAAAAAATAACTCAGTCTTTCACTCGGTGGTCGAATTATGTCCGGTCTGATAAAAGTCATATTCGCTGATAAGCTTTATTTGGTAGCATTCGTTCTATACTGATTTTATCATCAACTCTGATTTAATGCAGCTTGTGTCGCTGGATTTTCCCGGTCACGGTGCGCGGCATCTCTTTCAGGAACTCGATCCAGCGCGGTGCCTTGAAGTGGGCGATGCGGTCCCGGACGAAATTAATCATCTCTTTTTCCAATTCTTTCGATGGTGCAAATCCATCCCGCAGTACCACGAATGACTTGGATCGCACCAGGCCGTTCTCATCCGGTGCCCCGATAACCGCTGTCTCGTATACTGCCGGATGCTGGCTTAATGCGGCTTCGATTTCCAGCGGTGATGTCCATTGTCCGCTGACTTTCAGCATTTCGTCCTCGCGGCCTTCGTACCACATGAATCCATCGCTATCTTTGCGGAATCGGTCGCCGGTATTGAACCATTCACCGCAAAAGACCTGCTTGCTACGTTCGTGTTTATTCCAGTAACAGTATGCTGTCCCGTCGTTCTTGAGCCACAACGTCCCGATTTCTCCGGCCGGGACTTCATTCCCGTCTGGATCGACTAGTTTGCCTTCAAAACCGTCCAGTAACCTGCCGGAACTACCCACCCGGATATTCCCCGGCGTGTTCCCCAGATACGGTCCGCCGGCGTCAGTACTGCCGAGAATATCAAGTATTTCCAGGCCGGTTAAGGCTTTCCAGCGTTCGAACAATCCTTTCGGCAACGGTTCGCCGGATGATGTACAGGTACGTATGGAGGAAACATCAATTTTCCGTCCGGTCTTTTCCAGTTCGCGTATCATCGAAGCGTAAAAACTGGGGACGCTGACGAAGATAGTCGGTTTATTTTTTTCGATGATGTCAAACACCTTATTCGCATCCGGCCAGTCCGGGCACAGGATCACGCCAGCCCCGTACAGCAATGGCGCGTCGAACGAGTTATTCCTGCCGTAAGAAAAAAACATCTTGGAAGTGGTGAAGACAATGTCTTTCTCCGTAATCCGGGTTACGTTTTCACAATATGGTGGTATGAAATGGAGCATGTCATGGTGCAGGTGTACCACTCCTTTCGGTACTCCCGTTGTTCCCGAAGTGTACATCCAGAAAGCCACGTCATCTTTATATGTCTCGCCAGGTACCAGTTGGTCGGAAGCTTTTCCGGTGATTTCCCGGAAGTTCGGATAACCCGCGGCGCCTTCCCCCACCACCACGATATTTTTTAGATACTTGCATTCCTTTATTACAGGTTCGATTTTGGAGAGAAGACTGTCATGGATGACTAATAGCTTCGACCGGCTGTCGTTCAGGAAATAAACATAGTCTTTCGGTAGTGCCAGGGTGTTTACTGCCACCGGCACCGCCCCGATTTTCATCGCACCCAGGAAGCAATAGAAAAATTCCGGGCAGTCCGGCAAAATGAACACCACCCGGTTCTCGATTTCTATGCCAAGCCCTCGGAATACGTTACCGGTACGATTCACCATTCTTGATAGCTCGGCGTAAGTGATCGTCTCGCCCTGATAATAGACGGCCGTACGGTTACCCCGGCCTGCTGTGATATGCGTGTCGGTAAGATATACTCCGAGGTTAAACTGCTCCGGTACCTGGGGTATTCCCATCTTATGGGTTCCTCCTAACATAATGTTAACATCATTTTATACTGGAAATCGATTAATGTCCTGAACTCAGCAAGTTGCACCGTTGTCCTGGTTGTTTTACTCTCTCTGAAAAATCGAAATCAGCAAATCATATCAATATGGATATATTCTGTCAATGCACCCCGGTCATTTTTAATATCAATAAGCTTGACATGTCGCGTCCGATTAAATAGAGTGAGTAACGCGATTCAGTTGTTCCTGAGTAACTGCTTAAGGAGGATACATGGAGAAAATCAGTGCCAATACTTACGTCGAAATCTCGGGACGGGGTTGCAACCACAGCCTGGTTGCCACTTCGGCCGGGTTGGTGATGATCGATACCCCCATGATGCCTGAAGATGCCTTGACGTGGAAAAAGCAAATTGCGCAATTCGGCGACCTTAAATATATCATCAACTGCGAACCGCATACCGACCACGTGTCTGGTAATTTTTTCTTTGACGTTCCCATCATCGCCCATGAGGGTACGCGCAATAGTGTGCTGGAAGCGAAAGTGGACGATTATTTTAATATGCTGAAAAGGTTCAATCCCGCCGCAACTCCACCTCCCGGCTATTTTTTCCGCCCCCCATCTATCACTTTTTCTGAGCGCATGACTTTTTGCCTGGGAGACCATACCTTTCAGCTTGTTCATACGCCGGGTCATACCCCCTACCAGGTCGCGGTTTATGTACCTGAAGAAAAAGTTGTTTTCACCTCCGATAATGTCACCTATGGGGTGCCGCCATTCATGCACCAGGCGTTACCGGGTGAGTGGATCACATCTTTGAAGAGATTGAGAAAATTGGATATTGCCAGGGTCGTTCCCGGCCATGGGAAAGTCTGTGCAACCGAGCACCTGGATACCATGGTCGAGATCATCGAAGGTGCTGTGGATACTGTAAAAGCTGCAATCGAGAAAGGAATGAACCTTGATGAAATCCAGAAAAATGTCGTCCTCTTTAAACAATTTCCCCAGAATGAGCGTACAGCCATGTCCCAGAGTATCGGTATCGCTCGTTTGTACGAGATATTGCGGGGTAAAGTCTGAAAATCATTTAAGACATAATACTTATGGAGGTTTTTACCGATGGATGTGTTAGAAGCGATCGCTAAAAGAAATAGTATCCGTGCTTATCAGA
>JBBITI010000092.1:0-7995 GCA_037440885.1 Dehalococcoidales bacterium
GGGGGGGTATTGATCCATTTAAAATCGGTTATTGTTAGAAAATGGACGGCCCACGAAAGCGATAAATTCCCCTTCAATCTCGCCGTTATCCGCTCGTTGCACGAAATCGCCTTCGACTCGCCGGTCACTTTTTTCGTCGGCGAAAATGGTTCCGGGAAATCAACTCTCCTGGAAGCCTTGGCCTGTGCCGTTGGCTCTATTACTGTGGGCACTGAGAGCGTTAAGACTGATAAATCGCTGGCTTCCGTTCGCGAATTATCCCGCTTTCTCCGCCTCGCCTGGCAAAAGAAAACCGGGAAAGGCTTTTTCCTGCGCGCCGAGGACTTTTTCGGTTACGCCCGGAAAATGCGCCAGACCCAGGAACAACTCCAGGATGAGATGGTCGAACTCGAAGCCGAAGCCCGGAAACGTTCCGATTGGGCTGCTTCGCAAACGCGGAGCCCTTACGCGAATGAACTATCCGCCATCAACAACCGGTACGGCGCAGGATTGGACAATCGTTCCCACGGTGAAAGCTATATGGCCTTATTCCAGACCCGTTTTGTTCCCGGTGGATTCTATCTCCTGGATGAACCGGAAGCTGCTCTCTCCCCGACGCGCCAGTTGAGTTTCCTCGTCGCCCTAAAGCAAATGGTCGAAAAAGATTCCCAGTTTATCATCGCCACCCATTCTCCGATTATCCTCGCCTCTCCCGGTGCCTCCATCTGGAGTTTCGATGGCGGCACTCTCCACCGAGTGCCCTATCAACAACTCGATCATGTTAATCTCACTCGCGATTTCCTGCAAAATCCCCAGGCCTTCCTCCGCCATCTTTAGTATTTCAAGGCATACCGGTCAATGGACTCCTGTCACTCCAAAACAAAAAGGCCAGGCAAACCGCCTGGCCTGTACCTTACAGCAAGACAAAAATATTATTTCTGTTTTAGAAAAGCATCGATCGCCGCCGCCGCTCGTTTCCCCGCCCCCATCGCGCTGATTACAGTTGCCGAACCCGTTACCACGTCGCCGCCCGCCCAGACTCCAGGTTTCGCAGTTTGTCCGGTCGCTTCATCCGTAACTACCGTCCCGTGACTCGTGGTTTTTAGACCTTCGGTGGTTGCCGCAATCAACGGATTCGGTGTCGTTCCCAAAGCTACTACTACGGTATCCAGTTCCATGGTGAAGTCGCTGCCCTTTTTCGGTATCGGACGCCGTCTTCCAGAAGCATCCGGTTCGCCCAGTTCCATCTCGATGCAATCCATTGCCTTTACTTCGCCGCGCTCATTCGCGTGGAAGCGGATCGGGTTAGTCAAAAATTTGAATATAATTCCCTCTTCCTCTGCGTTTTCCACTTCTTCATGGCGTGCCGGCATTTCCGCCTTGGACCTGCGGTACACTATGTACACTTTTTCCGCTCCCAGTCTCAAGGCACAACGAGCGGAATCCATAGCCACATTGCCGGCCCCAATCACTGCTACTCTCTTACCGACCTTGATCGGGGTCATATACTCCGGGAAAAGATAGGCTTTCATCAGATTTGTTCGTGTTAGAAACTCGTTAGCCGAATAGATCCCGCCGGCATTCTCTCCGGGAAGACCCAGGAACATCGGCAATCCTGCCCCGGTTCCTAGAAAAACCGCATCATAACTATTACTTAATAGTTCATCAACCGTTTCTATCTTCCCGATTACCGCGTCCAGATCGATCTTCACCCCCAGAGAAGTTACATAATCCACTTCGTTCTGGACAATTTCTTTCGGGAGACGGAACTGCGGAATTCCGTAGACGAGTACACCGCCAGCTACATGTAGTGCCTCGAAAATTGTCACCTCATGGCCCATTTTCGCCAGGTCGGCTGCTGCCGTCAATCCAGCCGGACCTGAACCTACTACCGCTACTTTCTTATCGGATCGCGGTTGGATCACCGGTTGCTCCTTGCTTTCCGGATGTGCCCGTTCCCAGTCCGCCACGTATCGTTCCAGTCGGCCGATCGCTATCGGTGCCCCTTTCTTTCCCAACGTGCAGACCACTTCACACTGTGTCTCTTGCGGGCACACTCGACCGCATATTCCCGGTAAGGCATTTTTCCGTTTTAACGCTCGCACTGCTTCCGGCATATTATTATCACGCACCGCTTTGATAAATTCCGGTATTTCCACACCGACCGGACAACCATCAATACACGGACGCTTCGGACATTGTATGCATCGTTGAGCTTCATTTAATGCCTGTTCCGGCGCATAACCCAGAGCCACTTCATCAAAATTCTTCACCCGCTTTCTCGGTTCCTGGCGGGGCATTTCTTCACGATTTAAATTTATCTTCGACATCTCTTTAACACAATCTGACTAAATTTCATTCATTATGTTGATGCTGGCAACATTCTACCGCACGTTTTTCTTCGTTAAGATACACTCGTTGCCGGTTCAATAATAGGTCCCAGTCGACCTGGTGTCCGTCGAAATCCGGACCATCGACGCAGGCAAACTTCGTCTGCCCTCCCACAGAGACCCGGCAACATCCGCACATCCCGGTACCATCGACCATGATCGGGTTTAAACTGACAATCGTTTTCACACCGAAAGGTTGGGTCGTCAGGGAGGAAAACTTCATCATGTTGGTCGGGCCAATCGCAATAACCCGTTCGATCTTCTCGGTTCCTTGAAGCAACTCCTTCAACGGTTCGGTGACCAGCGCTTTTCGCCCGTACGTCCCGTCATCGGTCGTTACGATCAACCGGTCGCTGTATGCTCTCAATTCGTCTTCCCAGAAAATAAGGTTCTTGCTGCGTGCCCCCATAATCGAAATAACCTTATTTCCTTTCTGCTTCATTGCTCGGGCGATTGGTGTGATTACCGCAACACCGACGCCACCCGCTACACAGGCTACCGTACCGTAATTTTCTACGTGAGTCGCCAAGCCGAGCGGACCGACAAAATCAGCCACTGAATCTCCACTACTTAATTTGGCAAGCTCTCGCGTTGTAGCGCCGACTTCCATAAAAACGATCGTTATACTACCTTCATCCGTGTTCCAGTCTGCGATTGTGAGAGGAATCCGCTCACCCTTCTCGTTTATCCTGATAACAACAAATTGACCAGCCTGGGCTTTCTTTGCAACTGCCGGAGCCGCAATCTTCAATAGATGAACATTCGGCACCAGACTTTGTTTTATTAAAATCTTATACAAGCAACACCCCTAGATTATAAATTAACACTTTTCACATATAAAAACAACTTCCCCCGTAATCGGTTCTTCTCACTGAATAATAATGAGTAATCCTGGAGCTTTTGCCATTATTAGTTGAATACGTACTAGCCCATTTCATACGTAGAAATATGTCTTGGGAAAAAAGAGCAATCTAAACTGAAGGATTAGTCAAATGAAAATGGATTAGCGATAAACTAAGAGAGGCGACTTTTGGGTCGCCTCTCTGCTTACTTACCCGCAGAAGATGGTACTTCTTCATGCATCTCCGAATTCAATTCGGCCAGGAAATGAGCCACATCTTCCCTTCTGAACCGGCGGTCACCGCGGTGAGCAATCCGGTATGCACGCAGGACGCCTTGATCACTCCATCGCCTTACAGTATTCGTATGGATGTGTAATAACTCTGCCACTTCGCGCACCGTCAACATCGGTCGAATTTTCCGGTCGTCTACCATATCTTTTCCCTGCTACTCTAATACTAACTTAAGTTGATGATAATTCAGTCTACTTTAATTCACAATAACCCAAACCGACTATTACTATAGAAAATAGTCTTAGTAAAGAAGTACCCCCCTTTCACGGTTTCATAGCCAAGAAAGAACAAAATTGGCCAAAGCAGCCGTTTTCATGTAAAATATAGACAATTCAATTTTAGCTCTTTACAATAGTAAGTCATTGCGTTTATAATCAGTGCGTTTAAATTTCCTGGTTGTACAATCCAGGTGAATTAAGTACGGGAGGTAAGTATTCTAATGAGTGGTGAGCTGACCAAGGCGATCGCTGAGTTGGAGGAGAAGGAGGCCTTAAAGTTAGCCAAAGAATGGTTAGAACAGGGCAAAGATCCCAATTCGATCCTCGAAGAAAGCAGAAAAGGAATGGAGACCGTCGGTAAAAGATTTGGTGATGGTGTCTATTTTTTGCCTGAACTTATCTACTCGGGTGAAATCCTTAGAGGCGTCTCCGAGCTGGTGAAACCGAAGCTGAAACAAGAAGTCAAAACCAAAAAACTCGGCAAAGTAATCGTCGGAACAGTAGCCGGCGACATTCACGATATCGGCAAGGATATTGTTGTATTTATGCTGGATGTCAACGGTTTTGAGGTCACAGATCTGGGCGTTGATGTCCCGATACAGAAATTTGTAGATGCGATTAACGAAACCAAAGCACCGGTCGTCGCTCTTAGCGGATTCTTGACTCTCGCTTTCGACGCCATGAAAGAAACCGTCGAAGCAATCAAGAAAGCTGGCTTGAGAAATAAGGTCAAGATCATGATCGGCGGTGGGCAGATCGACGAAGAAATCAAAAAATACACTGGTGCTGATGCCTACGGTCGTGATGCTATGGCTGCTGTTACTTTCGCTAAAGATTGGATCAAAGCCGGCTAGATACAGTAATATTAATAGGCAATTCAGAAGAAAGCAGTAAGCTGTGTAAAGTTGTTTTTGTATAAATTTTACAACACTATTGATATGCTAGCTGCTCATTTGATTTGAACAACGAAAGGTTTACCCTCGACTAAAAAAGCCCATCCTGGAAATACAGGATGGGCTTTTCTCTTCTAACTTATTAATATTCTACTTGTGCTTCATCTAATACTAAGCCCGCTTAACAGGCTCTCTGTGTCCATGTACTTCTTAAAAACTGCTATCGTCCGGTTCAGACGTTCAGTATTCAGATAGCGACAGGTTATCATTTCTTCAATTTTTTTTACAATATTATTGATCGTATCGTCTACCGTTATCACAGGTACTTTTTTGGCTTCAGCTTGCCTTAACACAATTGACGAAACTTGTTTCACACCGGTTAACACCAGGCAGCGCGTCGGAGTCTCAAGAGCTGCCAGTTGCATATCCGGTCGCTCGCTGTTGATAATAACCGCTTTGTCCTTTTTAATGTTGTAATATTCAGACCCATGGGTGGGCGTCATCGCGCCGATCATAAAATTAGTAATCATATCAGTTGACCGTTCTTCAACTGAAATTAACTTCCCATCAAGATTATCTGCTAGTTCTTTGACTGTCAGGCTGATCAGTGTACGTTCCTCCGGAACCATTCCTAGTATCTTCATCCCACACGACATGATATTTTCTTTAGTGATAGACAGACGGGATTGCGGAATCTTATTGAAGATAATACCCGCGTGATTTTTTACTGATTCATGCTGATTCTGTATTTCCTGATAATCCGTCCTGTAAACCTCGACTCCAATTACCGCAGCATCTATGATCTCTGAAATATCCCTGGCTAGCTTTATGTTTCCGGGTATTCCTTCAATAAAAAGAATATCTTTACCCGTACAGAGTACCTTGCATACGTCTTTGATTCCTCCCAATAGCGCATCTTCGTCAGAGTAAACCGTCCTAATAGTATCCGGGTTCTCTCCGAGATTAAAATATCGCGAAATCAACGCAGTATCATTATCTGCTGTAACTGGTCCAACTTGATTGATTATAGGTTTAAAATACGCAATTTCGAGATGGTGCTCTTGCAGAATACTAGCTATGGCTGCAATCGCACTCGTCTTCCCAGCATTAGCGAATGATGACGTTACATAAACCGAGATCATTAGTTAAGTTCCTACTTTTTCGATGTTATTATATCGTTTTAGAATTTTCGATATCAACGTCGACTCGGAAGCATCCCTTGCTGGCGTAACCACTCTACATGATCACGGATCGATTCTTTCCACGGACGGCTCGTAAAACCGAGCTCGTTTCGTGCTCGAATTGAGCTGACTTGACTATTACTTCCTAATACATCGATAGAATAAGCTGTAAAAACCGCTTTTCGGTTTAATAACCGGTAATATACACTAGCTAGCATCCCGGCTACTCGCGCGATTTTAGAAGGGATCCGGTATGTCGGAGCAGGATATCCGATATTTTTTGCCAGTTCTTCCATCAATTCGAGTACCTGTACCGTATCTCCGGAAAAAATATAGTGTCTGCCCGATTGCCCCTTCGCTGCCGCCAGTATCAATCCGTTGGCAACATCACGCACATCAACAAAATCATACGCTCCGGTTACATATGACTTCAGGTGCCCGCTGGCAAAATCAATTATCAATTGACCGATGTTGGAAACATACCAATCATA
This sequence comes from Dehalococcoidales bacterium, assembly GCA_037440885.1. GTDB lineage: Bacteria > Chloroflexota > Dehalococcoidia > Dehalococcoidales > UBA2162 > JBBITI01. Next base: position 6,286 of record JBBITI010000092.1, read on the forward strand.
AGGCCCGATAATCCCTGTTGGACATATGATAACTGCATTTAAGCCTCTGCGTACTTCCTCCAGGAGAACAAGGGTTGCTTTTGCTTTGCTGCGGGCATATTCACCCAGGACTCGCTCTGGCTCAAAAGGATAAGATTCATCTATCGGTGTACCGTGTGGCGGCTCCGCGATTGCATGGACTGAACTGACATAGACCAGGCGCCGGATATTTTGAGAACGACAGGCAGCAATAACATTGCGCATCCCCCCAACATTAACCCTCTCCAGTAGCTCGCCCTGGCCAGGCATTATAGTGACAATCCCCGCCAGATGATATACAACATCAACACCGGTGAATGCTTTATCCAAACTTTCCGGATCGGTAACATCTCCAGGATAGACTTCAATATCCAGACCGGACAACGGAGCAATCGAATCACGAGCTAGTACTAAAGCCCGCACCTTTTCATGCTGGGCTACCAGTTGTCTGACCAATACATTTCCTAAATGACCTGTTGCTCCGGTTACAGCGATCATATCTCTTCTAATAGATAGTATATCATTTTTGTTAGACTCTCCCACCATTCCGGAAGCGGATGATATAATGAGGAAGATGCAAGAAATAATAGATACCCATGCTCATCTTGAAGAAATCAAGGAGTTACAACAAAATATCATCGCCGCTAAGAAAGCAAATGTTGGTGCAATTATTGCCGTCGGCTCTGATTTGAAATCCAACCAGCGAGTCCTGGAAATAGCTCGGCTTTATCCTGAATACGTTTTTCCTGCACTTGGTCTATACCCCGGGAATATCAACCCGATGAATACAGATGACGAAATTGCGTTCATAAAAAAATATATTGAAGAAATCGTCGCTATTGGAGAAATCGGCCTGGACTACCATAAAAATGTCCTGGAGTTGATATCTAAAGATACTCAGAAACAGACGTTCGTTGAGTTATTAAAAGTCGCCGTTGATTATCACAAAGTTGCTCTTATTCATTCGCGCTACTCCTGGAAAGACTGTTTAAGAATGGTACTTGAAAATAAAGTTGAAAAAGCGGTCTTTCACTGGTATACAGGACCGTTAAGTACTTTGAATGATATTCTCAACCACGGTTATTATATTTCAGCTTCACCAGCAGTCGAATACCATCTGGAACACCAGCGGGCGATTCGTGAGACACCACTGGATCGTTTGCTTCTGGAAACGGATACGCCGGTTGTTTATGCCCGTGGCTCTAAAGACGAATTTCAAGCAAGTCCGGTTGACCTCAACCGCTCTTTGGTGGGAACTGCGCGCTTGAAAAATATCCCTGTTCATGAACTGGCTGCTCAAACCACTAAAAATGCTGCCCAGCTTTTCGGATTGAAACGAGAACGACAAACAAATCCGACTGACGGAGGTTTGCGATGAACGGACGATACGTCGCTGCCATCGACCAGGGAACCACCAGCACCCGTTTTACGCTGTATGATAAAGACGGCAATGTCGCAGCAAAAAGCCAATCAGAACACCGCCAAATATTCCCCCGTCCTGGTTGGGTGGAGCACGACCCTCTGGAAATATGGCAGCGTACCCGAGAAGTAATCACCAATACCCTGTCACAATGTAATATTCCGGTGAATCTGATTGCCGGACTGGGGATCACCAATCAGCGCGAGACCACGGTTGTCTGGGACAAAGTAGACACCTCCGTTATCTTCAACAGTTCTCGCCAGCATTTCAAT
>JBBITI010000093.1:0-7948 GCA_037440885.1 Dehalococcoidales bacterium
GCCGGTGATGACGACCGGACGATTCCAAATAGCAGCCACCCGTCTCATGATGCCCGGGCTGGAGGCGGCGCCGCCCATGACATAGAGCGGCGAAGAGTAGGGCGCAGTAAAGCTCTTCGAATGCAGATAGACTGCGGTCAGGCTGGATTCGATTATCCCGGCATAGTCCTGCCCCAGGTTGGGCGGGGCATTATAGAACCGGATGAGCGGCCAACTTCCGGAAAGGGGGAAGGACTCTTTCCGCGGCTGCCACAGGACCAGGTTCTGTCCCGGCGGTATCTGCTGCAGGGCAGACTCCGCCGGAGCATAGTTCTCCTTGTCCAGGTCGTATAACCGGCGTACCTGGTCCCAAACCAGAGCACCGTTAGTCCGGCATCCGAACATAAACGGACGGCCTACCCCATCGTACATGGCACAGGCAGCGCCGCTCCGGTCCATCGTTCTACCTTCGGTGGCGACCATATTGACGATACTCGAACCCATGCTCAGGAGATCGCCGCTGACAAGGACTTTGGATTGTGGATTATCACCAGAGCCGGCTGCGATCAGGCAGTCGGGATCGAAACCGTATTTATGGCAAAAATAATCAGCGATCGTCCCGACCACAGCATCGGGTGAAGCAATTTCAGGCAGTTTGTTTTCGAGGGCTTTTTCCCCACCCGGTAGGTTCTGCGCCGTTACTTGCAGCAGGATATTGGACCACTGCTGCCGCCGGTAGTCCATTAAGGTCATACCGCAGGCGTTGCCGAAGTCCGCCGGGACTAAAGCGTTTCCGGCCAGTAAGGCCGGGACAAAATTACCGATGAGCTGGATAACGCGGGTCTGCGCATAAACAGCCGGAAATTGTTCAGCCGTGCGCCGGACGACCGGCCCGGTAAAGCGCAGTTGAGCATCGGAACCGGTTAGATCGATCAGTTTTTCTTTGCCGCCGGCCGCTTGACGAATAAAGGCAGACTGTGCGGCGGTATTGGCCGTCATCCAGATTGGGGCCCTGTCGTAGGCGAAGCCCTCTTTAAGAAGTGCGATCAGATCGATATCTTGCGGTGATTCTTGCCTCAAACTGTGAAAAAGCTGGACCGCCTTTTGATTGAGATAAACATGACCGTGCTGCTGGCCTGAGGTATTGATTACGGCAACCTGACTCAGGTCCATTGACGACTGCAAGTCGGCGAAAAGGGCATCGAGGGCGGCCATGAACATGAGCGGCGGTTGGTCGGCCTCGCCTGCGGTACGCGGCGGCAGAATATAATCGGATGTGCTGATACCGAAGGTATTCAACCGATCGTCTTTAACATAGTTGAGAGAATGTTCTAGCAATATCTGCTGGGCGTCGATATCGATCACCGCCGCCGAAAGACTCTGCGTGCTCAGGTCCAGGCCAAGGGAGTAACGCTGCGTTTTCATATTAGTGCTCTCGTTACTTCACTTTATATCATTTTGCACCGGAAGGATTTCGCTCTGTTGCCGCTATCCCTAGCCCATCTCAATGACAATCTTGACCGTCTGCGGCCGGGGTTGGGCTGCATACTTAAAGGCTTGCACCGCATCGGCGAACTGGAAGCGGTCGGTGATCAGCGGTTTGACGTTGATTTTCCCCGAACTTAACAGGCTGAGGGCGCGGGGATAGACATGAGCATAGCGGAAGACGGTGGCCATACGGGCTTCCTTAGCCTGGGCGTCGACAATATCAATAAGGACCGGCTCAACCGGCATGCCGATAAATACGACCATACCGCCGGGACAAAGCGGTTTGAATATCCCGGCGATCGCTGCTTCACTACCGCTAGCTTCAAAAACGACATCTACCCCCCAACCCCCGGTTTCCCGGCCCACGATATCCTCGAAATGTTGGCTTTTCAAGTTGACCGGGATCATACCGTAACCGGCTGCCATTTCCAGTTTCGCGCTGATGACGTCGGTGATAATCACTTTACTGCAGCCCGCCGCCTGCGCCGCCAGACCGGTTACCAGGCCGATTGTGCCGCAACCGCTGACAAGCGCAACATCGCCTGGTTTAAGACCGGCTTTTTTCACTGCCTGGAGGCCGACCGACGCAGGTTCGACCATTGCCCCTTCGGCATAACTGACATTATCCGGCAGCTTGAAAGTGAACATGGCCGGATGTACCACCGTTTCGCGTAGACAACCATGAATGGGAGGCGTCGCCCAGAAACGGACACCGGGATCGAGGTTGTAAATTCCTTCAAGCGTCGCCCGGCTGTTCAGGTCGGGAATGCCCGGTTCCATACATACCCGGTCGCCGGTCTTCAGGTCTTTTACATTGCGTCCTGCTTCGATAACGGTACCGGAGGCCTCATGCCCGAGGACCATCGGTTCTTTGACGATAAAATTCCCGATCTTGCCGTGCTGATAATAATGCACGTCGCTGCCGCAAATCCCTACCGTGTGTATCCGGATCCGGACGTCGTCCGGACCGAGTTGTTCCGGGATATCGATGTCCATTACGGCCAGGTCGTTTCTCGATTTCAAAACCAGTGCTTTCATTTTTACTCCTGGACTATAAATTCGCCTTCAAGCAGGATATTCGCAGAAGAATTTCCCAGCATCACCTTGAACCAGCCGGGCTCAACCTTCCTTTCCATATTACGATTATAAAAAGCCATGGCATCGGCTGGTAACTCAAATTTCACTGTCTTGCTTTCGCCGGGGTACAGGTGGATGCGTTGAAAACCTTTCAACTCCTTGACCGGCCGGGTGACGCTGGCAACGACGTCGTTGATATAAAGCTGGACGACTTCGTCACCGGCGACGTTTCCGGTGTTCCTGACATCAAGTTTGATTACTATCTGCCCGTCCGGTTTAATATTGCCCGGCGTGATGTTCAGGTTGCTGAAAGCGAAGGTGGTATAACTCAGACCGTGGCCGAATTCATAAGCAGGTCGCGTGCTGCCGTCGACATAATCGCCCCAGGTCGAAGAACGACGCCCGGTCGGTTTGTGACCGTAATAAACCGGAATTTGCCCGGCGATCGCCGGGAAAGAAGCAGCCAGCTTGCCCCCGGGATTGTAGTCACCGAAAAGAACATCAGCGACAGCGTTGCCCCCTTCCTCGCCGGGAAGCCAGGCGGCGAGAATGGCCGGTATTCTGTCGGCCAACCAGCCGAGCGTATAGGGTCGGCCGTCGACGATCACCAGCACGACCGGTTTTCCGGTTTCGTAAACTGCTTGAACCAGGTCTTCCTGCACGCCGAGCAACCCGAGTTCGGCACGGTCCCGCATCTCACCGCAGGTGCAATCCGGCAGCAGACCGGACTTGCCCCCGACCACCACCACGGCTACATCGGCCGACCTGGCGGCGGTTACCGCCTCCGCGATCCGACTCCGGTCCGGGCTGTTATAATCGCAGCCTTCGGCAGCGATCACCCGGGTATTCGGGGAAACCCGCGACTTGATACCGTCGAGAATGGTCGTAATCACCGGTACTGTGATTCTACCCTGTTGCACCGCCCGGTCTTTCCAAATTACTTCGACTTTACCGGTATCGGGATTGGTAGCAATTTCGTAGCCGGCATTGCTGGGATACGTGTAATCGCCGAGCAGATTTCGTTGCGAGTCGGCATTGGGGCCAATAACGGCGATGGCACTCATATTTTTCCTTAAGGGCAGCAATTCTCGATCGTTTTTCAACAGGACGATTGATTTGCGGGCGGCTTCGAGAGCTAAGGCGCGATGTTCCGGGATATCGAAAACCTTTGGCGCATTTTCTGCCGTGACGTAGGGATTTTCAAAGAGACCGAGACGGAATTTCAGCGAGAGAACCCGGGAAACGGCGCGGTCCACCAGCGATACAGGAATGATCCCCTGTTCCACCTGTTCCTGCAACGGGCGGGCAAAACAGTCAGAACGGGGCAATTCCAGGTCGATCCCGGCACGGAGCGCCAGACCGGCCGCCTCGCCTTTCCCAGTGCATAATCGATGGTTGGTAATGAACTGCTCGATAGCGTAATAATCTGAAACCACCAGGCCGTCGAATCCCCATTCGTCACGCAAGATTCCGGTAAGCAGTTCTTCCGATGCACCGCAGGGGATACCATCGATTTCATGGTAAGCATTCATTACCGAGAGAACGCCGGCTTCACGAACCGCTTTTTCGAAAGGAGCCAGGTAGACCTCACGGAGTAGTCGGGGCGGCAGGTGGGCAGGAGCACAGTTCAGACCGCCCTCGGGCAAACCGTGACCGGCAAAATGTTTGACGGTGGCGGCAATGCCATTGGCGGGATCATCACCCTGGAGACCCCGGATATAAGCCAGTCCCATACAGGTTACCAGATATGTGTCTTCGCCGAAAGTCTCTTCGATCCGGCCCCAACGGGGATCACGGGCAATATCGAGTACCGGCGCGAGTCCTTGATGGATACCGCAGGAGCGCATCTGTTGCCGGATTATGCCAGTGATCCGGTAGACCAGATCCGGATCCCAGGAACTGGCCAGGCCGATATTCTGGGGAAAGATCGTCGCTCCTTTTGCCCGAAAACCGTTCAGGCATTCCTCATGAATGATTGCCGGGATGCCGAGGCGGGTCTTTTCAATGAGGAAACGCTGGATATCGTTGGCCAGTCTCGCCAGTTCGCGGGCGGGCAATTCTGAAGTCCGACCCAAGGCACTGATCTGCCCGATACCTTCGGCGAGATATTTCCCGGCTTTTTCCGTCGATAAACGCCCCGCTTCGAGGAGAGGGGTGGCGTAAACACTCCCCAGTTGAGCGATCTTTTCCGCAAGGGTCATGATGGCAATGAGTTTTGTAATACGTTCCCGGGAGATATGAGATTGTTTCATCTGCGCCGACATTTACTGCCTCCGGTCTTTCTCTAAACTGTGCGGATAAGCTTGTTGTTAAGGTAGTAGAAATGGGAAAGACTGCTTGATTTTACACGTTGGTCGAGCGGCGTTCAATTAATTTAATTCCTCTGAAAGTAACACATCGTTTGGACAGAACCCCCTGGACTATACTCTGGATGTACTCAATGTCTTTTTTGTAATTAGTGTCTTACTTTATTGTTAGCAGGTTTTCGCTTGAGATAATATTATTCCCCATGTGTTTTAGTAGAACACGATTTCACCTTGATTGAATGGGGCATGCTAATCATGACTACATCCGCTAAAGTCCAAAATTCCTTGCTACGTTCCGATCAGGTATTGTAGAATATTCAAGTCTACACGACATTGGGGCATCGTCTAGCGGTAGGACAGCAGACTCTGGATCTGCATGGCAAGGTTCGAATCCTTGTGCCCCAGCCAGTTTCATTTCACGTAATCAGATTACCTTAATGGTAATACAGTACTTCATTTCTAAGCTCTCCAGATATAATTGAACTATTAACTACCATCTTACACGGTTCGAATCCGTTGTGGTTCCTTTAGCTTCAAAATTCCGACCTAAGTTATCAATTGGTAGAACTGCATAAAGCTCCACCCCACGTACCTTATTCTAGAAACGGAGTTGATAGCGGAACGAGCGCATTATTGATAAGTAAGATAATCAGTAGTATTATTAGTATGCAATTTATTACGGAAGGAGAAGGAAAATGGGAGGGAAAGCAAAAACAGAGAAAATGTCAGTAACACTGCCCAAGGAACTGGCCAACGAGATCCGTTCCATCTCTCATCAAGGGGAGATAAGTTCATTCTTCACCGAGGCGCTGGAGCACTATATAGCTTACCGCAAGCAGAACGTGGCCTTGGAGAAAGGCTTCGGTGCGTGGAAAGACAAGAGTCATCCCAACCTAGCGACTCCTGAAGATTCCACGGCTTATGTGCGTGCGATCAGGGCAGCCGATCGGGAGCGACAACAGCGATTGGAAGGCATCAGTGCAAAGTAGTCGGGTAAAGAATATCTCTTGTCTAGTGGATACCGATATCTCTATCGATTTTCTGAGACGCCGCCAATATGCCCTGAAATTGCTGGAGAACTGGGCTGGGGAAGGGCTTCTAGCCATAAGTGTCCTTACCCACCTTGAAATATACCAGGGGATGAAAACCGGAGAAGAGAGAGCGACTAATGCTTATCTTGATGGACTTGTCTCTATTGCCGTCGACATACCGATTGCCCGGCGGGCCGGTACGCTACTGGGAGAGCTTCGCTCAAAAGGTAAGGCGATCGGCATTGCCGATGCCATCATCGCCGCGACAGCTTTACAGTTAGGCACTCCCCTGCTTACCAACAATGTTGAGCATTATCCTTTCCCTGACCTAAAGGCGATCAGGGGATGGGAGGTTTAGAGATTGGCTATTTGCGGGAGTAGCGAACTGGATGTCTGGGAAACAATCGAAAGGGGCATCTACAATAATTCGAGTGTGTTGACTATCTGTATCCGGACCGGGAGAAGACCGGGCTGACTTCAGTCGGTTGCATTACAATACCTTCGAGAAGCAGTAATAAATGCAGAATCCGAACAGTTCCTCCGGATGAGAGAAAAGGCCGAGTACCCGTCCTTGATGACAGGCAATTTGGAACTTGCTACTTCAGCGTCCCATACCGTAGATATAAAGCGGTTCTCTATCGGTGATAATCCGTGACTGTGCTTCCAGTTCTTGCCGTAGCGGTTTAGGAAGAGAGAACATATACTGGTGGGTCAGTCCGTCGTAGTATTTCAACTTCAGATGCCGTTTATCAATCTGACGATTGATATCGTTTTGCGCAGGCGGGACGATGCCTTTGGAAGCCAGGCAAAAACCCCACGGTCCCCCGAACGAGGGAATATCAGCCTGGTAAGGGAGCACGACCGGGAAGACGCTTTTCAGAGTCTGGTAAACGGCGGAAAAATTCAGCAGTTCCACCAGACTGGCGCAACCAGCCTGAACCGACATCAAACCATCAGGTGTAAGCCGGTCATAGACCATCCGGTAGAACTCTTTGGTGTAAAGCAAATAAGCGGGGCCCTCTTCAACCGGTTCGGTGAGATCGATGATCACAGCTTCAAATCTTTCAGAGGATTTCTCCAGATAATCCCGGGCATCCTCGTGACGTAGTTCGGTCCGGTTATCTCTAAATGCCCCGTTGTTGTATTCCGGAAGGTATTCTTGACAGATTTTAATGACTTCAGCATCGATATCGATCATGACCGCTCGCTCAACCGTAGGATGGACTAGAATCTCCCGGAGGGTAGCCCCCTCACCACCCCCGGCGATGAAAACCTTGCGAGGATTCGGGTGAGCAAGCAGAGCTGGATGGACCAGCGACTCGTGATAAATAAATTCGTCGAAGTCGGAGGACTGGATCTTATTATCGAGTACCAGGCATTTTCCGAAAGCTCCGGTCTTCATGATCTCTATTTTTTGGAATCTGGTATGCCCGCTGTAAATGATTGTCTCAAAGGCATGCAATTGCATCAGGTTTTGATTGATGCGATCGAAAAACCATTTATCTGCCTGATTCGTCATTAATATCTCCCGTATTGAGACCGGCTATCTTACGGTGAAGGAGTTCAGTCTTCTGTCGACTGGAGAATCCCCCGATGCATCTCGATAACTACCGGGTTCTTGGCGCCGAGATGCTCGATAATATACTGTGATGCAATCTCCGGTTGAACGCGGCTGCCGCAGGTAAAAATATCGACTGCGGCATAACCATGTTCTGGCCAGGTATGAATACAGAGATGCGATTCGGCGATTACCACAACCCCGCTGACACCCTGGGGATTGAAACAGTGAAAAGAATCGGATAAGATTTCCGCACCGCATTTTACGGCGGCTCCTCTGAGAAGACGTTTGAGAGCATCCAGATCATTCAACAGATCGCGATCGCAGTCTTTCAGCTCGATTAAAAAATGCCTGCCCAGCGCCTTCAATACCCGCCCTCCGAGAATATTTTGCCCGATCCATTGGAAAGTCGGTCAACAAAAGCGATTTTATATCAAACCTTGCCTTCTAGCAACAATCTGAACATGTACTTACTAAAGAAGTAAATGCTCATAAATATAAAACTTGAT
>JBBITI010000094.1:0-7933 GCA_037440885.1 Dehalococcoidales bacterium
ACCAGATGGCATCTGACCATGTGATTGCCGATAACGGTAGTCTCAGGGGCAACTAAGTGACATTTATCGAAGGCGAGCGTACAGCGGGTGTGGAACCGACAACCCGCGGGGGGATTTACCGGTGAAGGCATTTCACCGCTCAAGATGATCTGTTTTATTTGCTGCTGTTCTTCTCCGGGCAATACGAGGAGAGAAGCGGATATCAGCGCTCGGGTATAAGGATGCAAAGGATTTTCAAACAGTTCTTCAGAAGCGGCGTATTCGACGATTTCTCCCAGATACATGATAGCCACGGTATGGCTCATATAGCGGACAGTGGCGAGATTGTGGGCAATAACAAGATAACTCAAATTATGCCGGTTCTGGAGGTCTTTTAACAGGTTCATTATCTGTGCCCGGATGGAGACATCAAGAGCGGATACAGGTTCGTCCAGAACGACCAAACTGGGCTGTAAAGCCAGGGCACGGGCGACGGCGATGCGCTGTCGCTGGCCGCCGCTGAATTCGTGAGGATAACGGTCGATATGTTCGGGCATCAACCCGACCTGGCCGAGCAGTTCCATTATCCGATTGCGGATTTGCTTTTTGGAGAGCCGGGTATTGACGGCTAACGGTTCGCCGATGATATCTTTGATGCGCATGCGGGGATTCATGGAACTCCAGGGATTTTGCTGCACCGCCTGCACTTTGGGACGGTATTCTTTTTTAAGTCGGGTACGGGAATATTTATAGAGGTCTTTGCCTTCAAAGAGGATAGTCCCGGACGTCAAACGTTCGAGCATTAGTACGGCTTTTGCAGTAGTGGTCTTGCCGGCGCCAGATTCGCCCACCAAACTCAAGGTTTTGCCGCGTTCGATGGAAAAAGAGACGTCGTCAACGGCTCGCACCCAACCGACAGTGCGACGGAGAAAACCCCGGGTAACGGGGTAATATTTTTTCAGATTGCAGCCTTCCAACAAGATATCCGACATTATTGCTGTGCCTTCCAACAAGATACGGAGTGTTCCCGCCCGACTTCGATTTCAGGCGGTTCCTGTTCCTGACAGATAGCGATAGTGACGGGGCAGCGGGAACGGAAACGACAGCCGGCAGGTAGATTCATCAACGACGGGGGTTGTCCTTCGATGGAATACAAACGTTCATCTTTCCTTTCCAAACGCGGCACCGAATTGATCAATGCCAGGGTATAAGGGTGCACGGGGTTTTTAAAGAGATCGATGGTGGGAGCGGTTTCCACGATCTTTCCGGCGTACATGACGCCGACGCGGTGACAGACTTTGGCGACCACGGCAAAATCATGGGTGATATAAATAATACCGACTCCGGTTTTCTGCTGGACTTCCTGAAACAGGGAAATATATTGCGCCTGGATGGTGGCATCGAGGGCAGTGGTGGGTTCGTCGGCGATCAAGATGCGGGGGTGACAGGACATCGCAATGGAACCGACGACCCGCTGGCGCATACCGCCGCTCAGTTGAAAAGGATAATTATGAACGACCATTTCCGGCGCTGGAATGCGAAGCAAGCGTAATGATGAGATTACTTCTGGTGCGATTTCCGATTCTGGCAGGTTCTGGTGCAATCTGATGGATTCAGCGATCTGGTCACCGATGGTGAAAACCGGGTTGAGGGAAGTCATAGGATCCTGAAGGATCATTGATATTTTACTACCGCGAAAAGAGCGCATTTCTTTTTCGCTGAGTTGCAGAAGATCAGTGCCGTCCAGCATGATTTTCCCGCCTACGATTCTACCGGCAGGCTTGGGAAGGAGACGAATGATAGACAAACCGGTGACCGTTTTGCCGCAACCGGATTCACCTACGATGCCGAAGGTCTCACTTTCACGAACAAAAAAATTGACACCGTCGACCGCCCGGGCGATACCTGCCCGGGTGAAGAATGAGGTATGTAGATCTTCAACTCGCAGAATTAACGTACTCACATCTGCCTCAATTTGGGATCGAGCTTATCACGAATCCAGTCGCCGAGAAAGTTGCCGGACAACACTACCAGGCCGATAGCGATCCCGGGGATAGCAGATATCCACCAGGCCCGATCGATATCGGTCCGGCCATCAGACACCATAGATCCCCATGAAGCAGTGGGGGCGGTGATGCCGATGCCGAGATAGCTGAGGGTAGATTCAGCGAGGATCATCATGCCTATCTGCAAGGTCATTATAACGATCAATGAATTGACCACATTGGGGAAAATATGGCGAAGCATGATGCGAAAAGGAGAAGCTCCGTTGATATGCGCCTGGGCGACAAAATCGGACTCGCGAATGCGCATGGCTTCACCGCGGACAAGACGCGCGTAACCCGCCCAGCCGAGGATCGACAGGGCGAAGATAACAGTCCAGTACCCCGGCCCGATACTGACGGCAAGCAACATAGCCAGCAAGAGACCGGGAAACGAGAGTGCGATCTCGACCATTCTCATGATAAACGCTTCAATACGCCCGCCGACATAACCGGCGAAGATGCCCAGAATGGTACCGAAGGAGGCGGTGATGAAAATCACCAGGAGAGAAACGCTAAGCGATACCCGGGCGCCGAAAATAACGCGACTCAGAATATCGCGTCCCAGCCTGTCAGTACCGAGGGGATATTCGCTATTGCCGCCGGTCATGAAAGCGGGCGGCAATAGCCGGTCGCGCATAACACCGGTATTAGGGTCGTGAGGAGCGAGTCCAACATGGGGCAAGCCGATCCAGGACAAGTCGGCGAAAGCGGCCATTACCACCATCAACAACATAATGGCGGCGGGAAAATACAAGGTTAGATTTCTAACGAGGCGTGTGCCACGTGAAAGGCCGGTGGACTGCTTCGTTCGTTTTACACCGGTGGCAGGGGCTTCAGGCATCAATATGTCCCTTATGAACGTTCATATCTTATCTGCGGGTCAACATAAGCGTAAGAAATATCGACGAGGAGAGTGATACCGGTGACCATGATTGCCGTCAGGATAGTGATAGCCTGTACGACGGGGAAGTCGCGGGCAAAGGTGGCTTCAATGATCATTCTTCCCATTCCCGGCCAGTTAAATATCTGTTCGGTGATGACAGCGCCGAGCACCAGGCCGGGGAGCAATAGCCCGATAGTAGTCAAGGGTGTTATCAGGGCATTACGCAACGCATGTTTCCAGATGACCACGCTCTCAGGTAAGCCTTTTATTCTGGCTAGCTTGATGTATTCACTATCAAGTACATCGAGCATACTGGAGCGAACGAGACGCATCATGCCTGGCATCATGAAGAAAACCATCGTGCCTACCGGAAGCACGTAATGCGCCGGGGTGGCCATACCCGCGGTAGGCAACCAGCGCAGGTTCACGGAGAAGATGAGCACAAGCATGATAGCCAACCAGAAACCGGGTAGCGCCTGACCGAGGACAGCCAGGAATTTCACCCCGGCATCCCAGAAAGAATCGCGGTAGGTCGCGGCCATAATACCAAGGAAAAAGGCCAGGAGCATACTTAAGATGAAAGACGGGATAGTCAATTTTAAAGTATTGGGAAGCGACTCTTTGATCATATTGACGACCGGCCGCTCCCGGACTAAAGATGAACCGAGATCTCCGCGCATGACATCCTTGACATATATCACGAACTGCTGACCGTACGACTTATCCAGTCCGAGCCGGGTGCGGATATTTTCAAATTGTTCCCGAGACATGTTTGGGTTCTTGAGTAACTCCATGGGGTCTCCGGAAGCGCGGACCAGGAAGAAGACGATAACGGTGATACCGATGACGGTCAGGAAAGCCTGAAGTAGCCTGATGATAATAAAACGCGTCATCTACTGTCCTTGATTAACATTCCGGCTATTTTTTGTCCCCGGGGGATTCCGGGAGAAGAGCTTAGCCCGATATCTCAGAATCCCCCGCCATACTTTCAAGTAACAGGTTTGCTATTAACTTGTTTTACGGGTGCTGGATGCCGTTCAGCGCATCCTGATAGCTTACCCAGTTCCTGCCAGACCATTTGCCAAGCTTCTTCGGGTTATAAAGTACGAGGTTATCTGCCTGAACGATACCGATATTTATGTACAGAGATTTGACATATACCTGGAAGTCAGCGAAGTACTGGGCTGCTTTCTTGTTATCGATCTCGTTAGCGGCTTTCTTGTAGAGTTCGTCTGCTTTTGGATCGTTACCGACATTATGCACACCTACCGAGGTGTACATATTGGCGGAATGGTACATGGAGTTGAAGAATGACTGGTATGTCCAGTTAAACATCCAACCGACGTTAGGATCGCCTTCCTTGATGCGGGTAAAATTGAAGAAGTAGGAAGTATAGATGGTGGAGTCAACAACATCCAGTTTGACATCGATGCCCGCCGCTTTCCAGTAATTTATCAGCAGTAAAGCATAATCCTGACCGGCAGCGGTGGTATAGTAATGAATAGTAGGATTAGAGAACTTTCCCGGATAGCCGGCTTCTTTAAGCAGGGATTTGGCTTTGTTCAGGTCGAAGGAGTCGACGGCCAGCTTATCCGTCCAGCCGAAACAACCGGGATACATGTAGAATTGACCGCCCGGCTTGGCGAAACCAGCGTACCAGGTGTCGCAGATTTCCTGGCGGTTGAGGGCGTAAGATAGTGCCTGGCGGACGCGAATATCACTTGCCGCCCCGGCTCCCGGTAACCAGGTGCCTTGAATACACATGCTACTGGTTTGAGGAGGGCCGAGGCTGATAGTCTTAAAACCCTGTTTGACCATATCAGGCATTCGGTCGAAAGTAATAGGGAAAGCGACATCGACTTCGGCAGTCTTCATCTGGGCAAGGCGGGTCGCTTCTTCGGGAACCATAAACTCTTTGTAATACTGGAAGGCAGGGATTTCATCTTTTCGCCAGTAGTCGCTATTGGCTTCCAGCGTCACACTTGTTTTGGAAATGAGTTCTTTGAATTTCCAGGGTCCGGAACCGACGGGGGTTTTGCGGAAGGCATCCTGGCCGACGGTTTCGAAATATTTCTTAGGTAGGATGCGTGTCCAGGCGAACACGATGGCCTGCGCTGGTTCGGCACGTTCACTGATAAACTGGAAGGTATATTCATCGAGTACCTTGGAATCCTTTTTATTATAAGCAGCACTGATGTAATAAGACCAGGGATTCTTGGATAAGGACATGTCTCCGAAGCGATCGACGGAAAACTTCACGTCAGCAGCGGTCAGCGGGTCACCATTATGGAACTTGATATCCTTGCGGATCTTGAAAGTCCAGGTCGCTCCATCGAGAGACCAACTTTCAGCCACGCCGGGGATGAAATTACCTTTTTCATCCCATCTGAGTAGAGAATCGTAAAAAGACCAACCCCAAAGCGATTCGTAGAAAACCGGGTCGGTTGATTCGTAGCCGAAGTCAGCACTGGCGGCATTGATCGTGCCTCCCTTTTCAGGTGCCTTAGCGCTGCCACAGCCGACCAGGAACGAACTACCGACCACAACAACGGCGAGCAGGATGAATAAAATTTTTTTCAACTTCTTTTTCCCTCCCTTTTTTAACGTTTCCCTATTGGGACGTTTTTATGCATATTGTTGTGGTTGAGTTGGGGGTAATAATCAGGGGAAAAAATTCGTATAAGAATGTAAACGAGGGAAACCGGGATGGCAAGAAGATACACACAACTCCGGGATTGGTTGAGGAAACGATTGTCCAGCCGAATTTCGAAACCATGCAATATCCACTGCGCCTACCAACCCCCATCCAGTAATGGCGGAACCCTTTTGTTATTGCGCTGGTAATATTACTTTTGAAAAGTGAAATTCTCGCGGATTATACCTCAGTTTTTTGAGTTATGCAATAAGTTTTTTACAGAGTATTTTTAGGGGAAGTAAGTAAACAAGATGGTAGGAAACGAGGGCATACCAGTAAGAGGCAGGATAAAATCAGAAACACGGGAAAGCCGCCGGAGAAGTGGCGGCTTTCCGAAAAAGAGGGTTAAATCGCTTGATGAAAGCAGTCGTTTGAGAATGGTATGGTTTTAACCGGAGCACTCGTCCAGAAAAGCACTGCCGCGACGTTTGATTGTAGTGGAGGTTGAGGGCAGCGTGATTATTACACATCCTAGTCAATATATAATTGACTAACCGACGGGGGGACGAATGTTGGGAGGGGGCGGATTTTTCATACCGATACGGAATAATTCGCCGGTCTCTTTACGTTTCCAGCCGATTTTCTGGTTTAACGGGTGGTCCATACGGATGGCTCCAGGAACGGGGCATTCTTCGACGCAGGTGCCGCAGAACCAGCACTCGTCGGGGTAGAGGATGAGGGGGGAATTATACTGGTTGCAATGGAAGCACCGGGCAGCTTCTGCAATTGCCTGATTCCGAGTCAGACCCCGGTTGACCTCGCGGTGAGAAATAATACGGTCATCCAGGGGTATTAATTCGGGTTCGGCACGGGTATCCGATCTGTAGCAGGCAGTCGCCGGTTCGTCAGGCACGTGATTTTGTGGTGAAATGGTACCATCGCTGAGATATGAGGACATAGAGACAGCACCACGACCGGTGTCTTTGAGCAACCGGGGGTCGCCACCTTGTAAATAAAGGTCAATGCTTATCGCAGCCCGTTTTCCGGAGGCAATTGCTTGAACGATAGAACGGATAGGGGAGCCGACATCACCGCCGGCGAAAATGCCGGGTAACGGAGTAGCCAGGGTATCCGGGTCGGTGTTGATACGAGAGCCAGTCCGGGCAACGGCCTCGACAAATGACAGATCAGCAGTCTGGCCGATAGCTGAGATTACAGTATCAACTTCGATTGTCTGGATCGAAGTTTCGTCATAGACAGGGTCGAAACGGCCTTCTTTGTTGTAAACAGCAGTGCAGGATTTCAATTCAATTCCAGTTACTGTATCACAGCCTTTAATATTTCTGACACCCCAACCGGGGAGAATCGCAACGCCCTCAGATTCAGCCGCGGCGATTTCGGTCGGGTATGCCGGCATAATATCGCGGCTTTCCAGACAAATCAGAATGACTTCAGCGGCACCGAGACGCCGGGCGAGACGGGCGGAATCGGTAGCCACATTACCCCCACCGATAACGGCTACTTTTTGCCCGACCGTGATGTTCTGGCCGAGGCGGACACTGTGCAGAAATTCGAGGGCACTCATTACACCGGGGAGGTTTTCTCCGGGAACATTAAGCTTCTGCGATACCTGGGCTCCGGTAGCGATGAAACAGGCGTCGTATTCGGTCTTCAACCTGGTGAAAGACACAGCATCGACCCGGGTGTTCAAACGGATTTCGACACCAAGATTTTTCACCTCGGATATTTCCTGGTCCACAACTGCAACTGGTAGACGAAACTCAGGGATGTGCAAGCGGGGGATACCACCGGCGACAGATTGCGCTTCGAAAATAGTCACTGCGTGGCCGAGGAGAGCCAGGAAGTAAGCACAGGTTAGACCAGCCGGACCGCCGCCGATGACAGCCACTTTTTTGCCGGTTGGGGGGCGTTTTTGTGGTTGAGGAACGAGATGATGATCGGCAAAATCGAAAGCAGCCCTTTCGAGGGCGTTGGTGGCGACTCCGGTATCGAGATCGATACGGGCACATTTTTCTTCACAAGGATGAAAACAGACCCGCCCGCAGATTCCGGGGAAGGGGTTTTCACGGCGGATATTTTGCCACGCATCGGTGAAATGCCCTTTTTCGATATAATAAGTTGTCCAACGGATGTCTTCACCGGCGGGACAACTGACCTCGCAACGGGAGAAACCGCCCTCCCGTGGACTATTACGAACCATGACGTCAACACGACACTGATCGGCGCAGCGGTAGCAGCCGATACACAACTCGGAATCGATCTTGACGGGCATACACGGGGAGACCGGATTAGGAACCAGATAAGCCTCGTTTTTCATTTGTTTACCCTCATTTCATCTAGTGCGGCGTGTGCCGCATAATTTTCTTTGAA
>JBBITI010000095.1:0-7874 GCA_037440885.1 Dehalococcoidales bacterium
GTTGAGCTGGCGGTGGACAAGTTTTTGGACTTTTTTGTCTGAAACTGCTAATATGAAATAAGAAAGGGGAGTAGCCAACCAACTAAGGTTTGAATAGTCGTCAATACGGAGAGATACTCCCGGCTATTCACTATAGTGACTGAAATAGTGGCGAGACCAGGACAACTGTGATAGGTTGCTGGCCTCGCTTTTTTATATCTGCGACCTGCCGAAGGGATGGAAGATGGATTTTAATAACCTATGCTTGGGGTTTGGTTTTAAAGCTATTATTTTGGTTTTGCTGGGGCTGGTTCCAGGGGTTTTTCATCGCAAACCTCACCCAATCAGCGCCAAAGACGCAGCCGCGGAATAGACAATCTTAATAGTATCGTTAGTTGGTGGTATTAAAGATAGTTCAAAGGAGGAGAAAGTATGTGGTTGCAAGCTAGAATGTATTTATTGATAGCCCTGATGTTCGGCATACTTTATGGTGTGCTGGTGGCATTGGGCTCCTGGATGGGGTGGGGTGGCACCCTGACCTATATCATAATGGCGGTGGTGGTTCTGGGTTTACAATACCTGATCAGCCCAGCTCTGGTAGGTTTGACCATGAAAATCCGCTGGGTAACCGAGAAAGAGGAACCGGAACTGCACCGGATGGTTAGTGAACTGGCAGAAAAAGCCCGCTTGCCTAAACCCAAGGTTGGGATCTCGGAACTAAATATTCCCAACGCCTTCGCTTTCGGACGCAGTCAGCGGGACGGCCGGATCTGTGTGACCCGGGGCATCCTGAGCCTCTTGAGCCGAGATGAATTGAGAGCGGTGGTGGGCCACGAAATGGCCCATATCAAACACCGGGATATGGCCTTCATTACTCTGCTTTCGGCCATCCCCATGATTTTATACTGGATAGCCTGGAGCACGATGTGGGGAGGGATGTTGGGAGGCAAGCGCAATAGCGAAAACAACGGAAATTATACATTATTTATTGGAATTGCGGCCATGATTCTCTATTTCATCACCAATTTACTGGTGCTCTACGGCTCCCGCATTCGTGAATATTACGCTGACAAGGGGAGTATTGAGTTGGGGAATAAACCTAATGATTTAGCCTCTGCTCTTTATCGGTTAGTGCTGGGAGATGCCCGGTTTAAAGGCCGGGAAGAAATGAAACGAGTGGAAGGAATGAAAGCCTTCTTTCTGAACGATCCTTCCCAGGCCTGGAATGAAGTGCGTGACCTGGCCCAGATTGATAACAACCGGGACGGCAGAATCAGCTGGAACGAACTCATAGAGATGCGCCAAAAGAAAGTAAAGCTAGGGGCCGGAGATAAACTCATGGAAATCTTCACTACCCATCCTAACACCCTGAAAAGAATCCAGACCCTGTCATCCTACGATTCATAGGAAAGTTGCGGTTTAGGTTTGATGAGGAGTCAGTTAACTTGTTAAATAGAAAAAGTTGGTACCAGCTTTCAGTTGAAGAGGTTTTTCAAGCCTTACATTCAGATAATGCCGGGCTTGACTCAAAAGATGCCAAAGCAAGATTGGGAAAGTACGGGTATAACGACCTTAAGGTCAAGAAGCGGGGAACTCTTGTCCGGTTCTTACTCCAGTTCCGTAATCCCCTGTTGTATATCCTGTTAGTCGCTGCTGTGGTCGCTGGCTTGCTGGGCGAATTCATAGACATGTGGGTAATAATCGGAGTAGTCCTGGCCAGTGTAGTAATTGGCTTCATTCAGGAGGGAAAGGCTGAGGCGTCTTTAGATGCATTGAAAAATATGCTGGTGGTGAGATGTAATGTGCTCCGAGACGGTGAGACGAAAACAATAGCCGCACGCGAGTTGGTCCCGGGCGATGTAGTGCAACTTGAAGGTGGTGACAGGGTGCCGGCAGATTTGCGCCTATTCTCGGTCAAGAACTTGAGTATTGATGAGGCTGCGCTTACCGGAGAATCAATGCCGGTAGTCAAAGATACAGAGCCCGTGGTCAAACCAAACCTGAGCCCCGGGCAACAGAGCAGCATGTCCTTTAGCGGCACCTTTGTTACGCGAGGTCGTGGGCAGGGAGTGGTAGTAGCGACAGGCATGCAGACAGAATTGGGCAAAATCGCCGGTATGATGGAAGGAACCGGGAGAGTCACGCCACCGATACTAAAGAATATAGCCGCTTTCACCAGGATGATAATCATCGCCATCCTCTCGTTAGGTGCCATTACTTTTGGCTTAGGCTGGTGGCTTGGCTACGAACCGGCCTATATGTTCCTCGCGACAGTGGGAATGATTGTGGCAATGATACCGGAAGGACTGCCGGCAACCCTGATTGCCGCTTTTGCCATTGGTACTATGGCCATGGCACGTCGAAATGCCTTGATAAGAAGGCTGCCCGCCGTCGAAACCCTGGGCTGCACGACTGTTATATGTTCGGACAAGACTGGCACCCTTACCAAAAATGAGATGATGGTGGTAAGGATATACTCAGGCGGAAAAGATTACCGGGTGAACGGCGTCGGCTATAAGCCGGTGGGAGAATTTGTTCAAGGAGATACCTGGATTGAGAATGTCTCCGAGAGTGACAGGGACCTGTCAGACACCTTAAAGGCTGGCTGGCTATGCAATAACAGCAGTTTGGTGGAGAGCGAACAGGCATTTCATATCAAGGGTGACCCTACAGAAGGGGCTTTGATAGTATCGGCGACCAAAGCTGGTATTACCGGTGCCCTTCCCAGACTCGATGAGATACCCTTTGAGGCAGAGCGACAATATATGGCCACTTTGCATAAAGGAGATGGAAAAGAAAATATTATCTATGTCAAAGGTTCTCCGGAGAGAGTATTAGGTATGAGCCAGAGTCAGCAAGTTGATGGGGCTGTCGTGCCGCTGAGAACAGAGGAGATACTAGAAGAAGCCCGTGATATGGCCCGAGAGTCCTTACGGGTGCTGGCTATCGCCTTTAAAAAGATAGACCGAGAGAAAATCAGTCTGACAGAAAATGATTTAAATGGGTTAATCTTTCTGGGATTTCAGGGTATGATAGACCCGCCCCGGCAGGAAGCTATTGAGGCGGTTAAAAAGTGCAGAAAAGCCGGGATACGAGTGGTGATGATTACCGGTGACTATGTAGAGACAGCAAAAGCGGTCTCCAGGAAGTTGGGAATTGGACAGGGTGAGATACAAGCACATACCGGGGAAGAAATCCAATCAATGAGTGACGAAAAGCTGCGCGATCTGGTGAACAGGGTATCAGTATACGCTAGAGTCGCTCCCGAGCATAAATACAGGATAGTAAATCAGCTGCAAAAAAATGGACACGTAGTGGCTGTTACCGGTGATGGTGTAAATGACGCTCCGGCTCTAAAGAGAGCGGACATAGGCATTGCTATGGGCATAACCGGCACTGAAGTCAGTAAAGAAGCTGCCGATATGGTCTTGACCGATGATAACTTTGCCAGCATAATATCAGCGGTGGAAGAGGGTAGACATGTTTTCACCAATATCTGGAAGGTTATTTTGTATTTGCTCCCCACCAATGTTGCGCAGGGTCTGGTAATTACATTGGCGATATTGTTATCGCCGTTTATACCCGTATTCGCCTTGAGTTTGCCAATAGCGCCAGTGCAAATCCTCTGGATAAATCTGGTCGTGGCTATCGCCTGCGGCATCCCTCTCACTTGGGAACCCAAAGAGGATGGGATATTGGAAAAACCGCCGCGTAACCCCAATGAAAAATTAGTGAACCCCTTGCTTATTCGTAAGGTCGGTATAGTCTCTGTCGTATCAGCTTTGTCTGCCTTTGGGATGTTTCTGGCTTACACCAATATCGTGGGTGACTCGGAAAACCATCTCATTGAGGCGCAAACATTAGCCTTCACCACCCTGATCATGGTACAGGTCACCTACCTTTTTACCGCAAGGTCAATAACCAAATCGGTATTTACCTTCAGCCTGTTTTCTAATAAATGGGTGCTGGTAGGCGCTGCCGCCACCATAGGACTGCAGCTTATTATGATCTACTCAATACCTTTATTTGGATTCAGTCCTTTGAAAACCATGCCATTTCCCGCTTTCTGGTGGATACCGATTATTTTAGTTTCGTTCTTTTGTTTCTTCATCATTGAACTGGAGAAGTTAGTGGGAAGGCGAATTAAGAGGGCTACTTCCCAAAGATGAGTATTTCAATTAGCTAAAACGCGGTAAATCTCAACGCTACCTTCATGCTCTTGGATAACCTGGTAGTTGTTGGCGGCAATGAATTACTCGGCGCCCCCCCGCTGGATCACACTCATTCTCGTCGGTACGGCTGCCTTGATCGCCGTACTGGTCTTTTTCTGCTCTCCGACCGTACGTCACTACCGCTTCAGTCAGGCAGTAAAGACGTAATAACTATCTCTACTTACCCCGCCATTTTTCGATGCCGTTACCTACCGGATGCGACATCATAAAGAATATCTGCCTTCTAACATCGCGCAGTATCAATGGCCCCTGCTCTACCCCGGGCGGGATATAAGATCCGAAACTTTTCGTAATAATATGTTTTTCCCCGCCGATCCAGAACTCTGCTTCAGCACAAAGGTCAGTGATATCGTCATAATTCAACGCATTCAAAACGAATGAAGTCCCGTATGGTTCGGTGTGGGCCTCCATGATTACTTGCCCTTTTCTGGAACGCTCCCCGGGCAAAATCCAGAATGTATCACATCCGAATTCGCATCCCGGTACGATGCTATCATCGATATACGCTATCCCCCGTGAATACTTTTCTTCTAATGGGTGCATATATACACTTCTTTTCGCATCTTTACGGTAACCGGTGACGACATATTTCTTGTTCTTAAATTCACCGGTGCTCTTCGGTTTGACGAACACCTGTGGTGGTTTATCCTGCTCGCCTTCCCGTGTATACATCCCCGGTCCGCTCGTCCAATGGCAGACCGGTTTCGCAGTCACCCTCCCCCCCGGCCCCCGCGTCGGCATATGCATCATCTCCGCCGGAATATAAGCTACCCATGAGTTCGGAAGCGGTATCTCTTCGTCACCCAGGATCAAGCCCATTGCACTGGTATCTTCCGGGTGATCAGGATCACTTCCCCACCAGGATAACAACTCCGGAAAGTCATGGACGTGCGGAAACATCGGCTTTTGGTTACCGGTGAACCTCGCCATGGCTTCTTCGGTCATCTGGTTTGGGTATGAACCCGGCCAGACCCAGGTTGATTCTCCGTAATACGCACCGGGAATGATATCCTCATCGATCCATAACACATGTTCCATGCGGATCCGTTTCCCTTCGGCAGCGATTTGGTCCCGCTCTGCAGGGCTCGGCCCGGGTAACATGTCCCGCTTATACAATTTGGTGCAGATATACCGGTCATATACCGTCATTTTTCATGTCCCCCTCACCTGTCCGGGCCGAGCCTTTCTTCAGGCGCTATCAGTCTAAACGGATTCCTTGAGTATTGTCAATAACAGGATTAATCCAGGATTTGATCCTTTTCGATCATATTACGTGCAATCGGTGGAAAATATAGCCCCGATACTTTATAATGCGGGTCATTGACAATTCGTAAGGCAGGTGGATTATGCAGTGGTGGAGCTGGCTTCTTATCGTTGTGCTGATCGGTCTCATCATCCTGTACTTTGTCGTACGTAAAAAAAAGTAAATAATTTGCCTTATCTCCGATTTCAGCCGGCACCTTGATGCCGGAGTTGAAGACGCCGGGTATTATCCCTGTTGATTTCGCCGTTTCTTGCGTAATCCATCATTTTCGTACTTAACAATGTCATGCGACTAATGTCACATATTAACTGTCTGGAAAGCAGTATTATTACAGTTAATATTATGGTAAGCGAGGTCTGATTATGGTAACCATCACCGATAAAGCAAAAATAAAGATTCAAGAGTTACTGTCAAAAAACCAGGGCAAATATTTAAGGTTATACCTCCAGGGCATGGGTTGAGGCGGACCCCGTATCGGGTTGGCCCTGGATGAGCCAAAAGATGATGAACAACCGGTTCAGGTCAACGGAATCGACCTGCTTGTCGCTGATACCGTAGAACCGTGGGTTGTTGGTTCCACAGTAGACTATATCGAAAACTGGTATAAAAAAGGATTCACCGTTACCGCCGACCGGAAATCCTGTTAATCGACCGGAATTATAGGGGGATATCCGGACATTGGAGATTCCCCTATAATTGTTTTCCTGTAAACTCCATGCATCCACAGCTTCTTTTTTGACATTCTACTTCTCCGATAATAGAATCCGGGTATCTATGTATTCTGCATGAATGGAGGTTGGCTATGACCACATACGAAGAATATCGCAATTTTGGCGAAGATCTGGAGAAATCATTAAAGCTAAAAACATCACCGGTTGCTGTCAAAATGTTAAAAAGTGAAACTGAAATACCTGGCGGCGCCGTCAGACCCAAACGGGACCGCGGTTTCCATCTGGCCCAGTGCCAGGTTTTTACCATGTCACGGCGTCATGGTATGACCATCGCCATGCTCAAGGAAGACCATTGGTGCTGGGCGCCGTTAATGGCTTATGGCATTGTTCCAGACCCTGAAGACACCTTTGTGAACGCCCATACATCCTTCCCCCGGTTCAAATTTGGCGAATACATCGGGATTCTCACCGGTCCGCTGCGAATGACCACCTTCGAACCGGACATGGTACTCGCTTACTCCGACACCGCCCAACTCCGGGAGATGATCGGGGTGGCCAAGAACATCGAAAAGACGACCATCAAGTCCGAATTCGATCCGATCGACTCGTGTGCCTACGCTATCGTCCCGGTTATCAGGGATAATCAGTTCCGGATCACTCTGCCTGACCCCGGTGAAAGATCACGCGCCTTTGCCGAAGACGATGAAATTATCTTCTCTATCCCGCGAGACCGCCTGGCAAAGTTTGTGGCGGGAGTCAAGCGCACTACCGAAATGAAAAAGAACCCCGACGACTGGTCGCATCTACAGTTACGGCCGGATTTCCCCCGTCCCCCTTTCTATACTGAATTGTTCAGGAAATGGGGCTTGGATGTGGAAAAATGAACCTTTAATTAGCTTTGGTCTTTTTCGTCCCGGGGGCTGGTGCTTCGCTGCTTGCGGGCGCCGCTTCACCGCCTGTCGGCTGGCCGTATTCACTGGTCGTCGAAATTTCCAGGAACACAATCGGTTTGGTGATTTTCTTGACTTTCAGCGGACAGTGCTTTAAGCCCGGAGGTATCGAAATAACCGTCGCGCTGGTGATAATGTGTTCTTCAAGCTCATCGCCCAGGCAAATACTGATTTCTGCTCCCAGATCATTGATATTTTCCGGATTACTCCCCAGGAAACATAGTAATTCGTGAAAATTATGGGAGTGGGCGAAAGGCACATCATAATTTGAATTAATGCAATGATAACCTAACGTGGTTCCATTTTTATATTCATTATGATGTGCCCATATTGATGTTCCGGTCATGCCCGGCTCCAGATTCCGGTAAAATGGTCCCTGGATAATGTTTTTCCAGTATTTCTTAGTCTCCAATGCTTTCTCCTTCCTTAAATTCCTGTACAAATTACTAGCAACTCAGTAATCGGATTACTAATTTCAGGTACTCTTAAAAACGGCTTCCAGTTTAACTTTGGGACAACTGATTAGTCAAGCTGTATTCTGGAGCACATCATATTGTGCCCGTAACACCGGTATCTGGGTTCGGAAATATTGAAAATTAGAAAGCCACTAGATGGATTCCGGGCTATCGGGTATCAAGCAAAATATCAGGTTGGACGTATATTTATTAGACCAGTCTTTTCAGATAAGTCAGTTTATCATCGCCCGGTTCATAAAAGTCCGATATGCGGCTGATAAGTTCGTACCCCATCAAGGAATAGAAATTCTGTGCTTTGATGT
>JBBITI010000096.1:0-7474 GCA_037440885.1 Dehalococcoidales bacterium
GAAAAGGCCGTGTCGAATTTAAGCTGGATCGTGCCGCGATTATTCATGTACCGGTCGGGAAAGTAAGCTTCGACGATACTCGCCTCATTGAAAACATGACGGCGTTAGTCGATGCTATCGTGAAGGCGAAACCATCTGGAGCTAAAGGTCAGTACGTAAAAACTGCTACTCTAACTACTACCATGGGGCCCGGTATTAATCTTGACCTGAAGACGACCTTGTCATTAAGCGTTGGCTAAGTTACACAATAAATATTTATATGCTAGAATAAGACAAATTAGTATCCTGAGACAGCAGGTGCTCGCGGTTATCGTGGACTTAATGTTGACCTGCCGAGGATGTTGATTTTGACATATCTAAATAGTATTTTAGCCTGTCAAAAGAGTCCTCGTGCCTGTGTGCACCCGGGCTCTTATTCATTTAGTAGTTGAGGAGAAACAGATGCCGACCGAAAATAAGTCGAAAATTATCAACGAACTCGAAGATACGATGGCAAAAAGTAAAGTAATCATACTGGCTGAATATCGCGGTATGAAAGCTACCCAGCTATCCGGGCTGCGCCGTAAGCTGAAAGGTTCCGAAAGTGAAATTAGAGTAGTAAAAAACACCTTAGCGCGACTTGCCGCGATTAGAAGCGGAAAAGAGGCTCTTGTAAGCGCAATTGAAGGCCCGATAGCGATTACGTTTGGTTTTGGCGATGTCGCCGCCCCTGCACGAGTATTTACCGGCAACCAGGCTGATCTAGAGGGTCTGGTAATCAAGGGCGGCTTTCTCGGAGGCAAAATGTATTCCCGGAACGATATCTTGTCGCTAGCCGCTTTGCCGTCTCGAGAAGTGCTTCTCGGTAGGGTATTAGGCCAGATGAATGCTCCGGTTTCTCATTTAGTTGGCGCTCTCACCTCTCCCTTGAGAGGTATTATGGGAATATTACAAGCGAGAATTAAACAATTGGAGGAAAAACAATAATGTCAGAAAATATTAGTGTTGAGCAAATCATTGCCGCCATTAAAGGAATGACGGTTCTCGAACTATCCCAACTCGTGAAGACTCTTGAAACCGAGTTCGGTGTGTCTGCCGCTGCTCCGGTTATGGCTGTTACCGGAACCGTTGCTGCCGGTGGAGGTGCCGCTGCAGCGCCTGCCATCGAGGAGAAGACCGAGTTTACGGTTACTTT
The DNA here is from genome assembly GCA_037440885.1 of Dehalococcoidales bacterium. GTDB lineage: Bacteria > Chloroflexota > Dehalococcoidia > Dehalococcoidales > UBA2162 > JBBITI01. The sequence continues at coordinate 1,175 of JBBITI010000096.1, forward strand.
AAAGGAAATTGGAGCGAACAAGATCGCTGTTATCAAGGCGGTTCGCGAGCTTACCTCGCTTGGTTTGAAAGAATCGAAAGATCTGGTCGAAGGCGCTCCTAAACCGGTCAAAGAAAAAGTAACCAAGGATGAAGCGGCTGCGGCCAAGACCAAACTCGAAGAAGCTGGTGCTAAGGTTGAAGTCTCCTAATCCAGGGTAATCAACTTACAGCTTCGAAGATTACAGATTAATTAAAATATAAGTAAGAAAGCATGATTTGAGAAGGGAAAGTGTATTACCTTTCCCTTCTTGTGTTCGTTGCCATATTGAGTCAGTTGACAATAATTCCGGTAGCTTTTATAGTTAACATCAAATCTTCCTGGAGCAGAAGCCATGCCATGGTTTGATTGGTATACACTTGTAGGAATGGGCGGACTTTTTGTTATCCTGGGCATTATCGGCTTCTTCTGGGCGAGATACGAAGAAAGAAGTTATTACGATAATATCGCTAATCGACCAGATGTCCGCGAATTCCTCGACCACCTTCCCTGGCGACCGGAGCCGCATGCCATTGTCGTAGGTTCCCGTATTGTTATTATCGTAGGCATATTTCTCCTCCTCTTTGGAGGCGCCTACTGGTTGTGGAAATAAACGTTTCGGTTCGGATTTCGCTCCGGTATCTGTATCATAGTCATTGATAATATTCATTTTTTGATCTCCACATTTTTCAAATCCACTTTTTAATATTCTATTCCGACTTGCTTTTGACATATTGCATTCGTTGAAGCTACACTGGATACAAGACACAATTAGATATGACAAATATACGTATTATCAGCCACGAGCTAGCTCCGCTGAACAATTACGCTGCAGACTATCTTGAAGTCCGGCTTGAGGAGAGCGAGAGCAGACGTATCACCTATCGGGGGCGTGAACTGGAGACTGTCGAACACTCCATGGCGGTAGGGGGTAACGTGCGCGCTCTTGTTGGGGGTGGATGGGGTTTCGCCAGTTTTAACAACCTTGAAAATTTAGAGGAGCGTATCGGCCAGGCAATCACGCAAGCCCGTTTCATAAATGGGGCTACGGTTAATCTAGCCGAGATTCAACCGATTGTCGATATCGTTCCGGCCAGTAACATCGAAGACCCGATGAAAATACCGCTGGCGGAGAAAAAACGCTTACTCGACGAGTATAACGAACTTATCTGGCATACTCCGGGTATAAAAACTGCCAATATCGGATATGGCGATACGTACCGCCGGGTTATCTTTATGAATTCTCTTGGCAGCCACATCGAACAAGAGCGTTCGGATCTCACACTCAGATTGACCGCTATCGCAGCTAAAGACGATGACATCCAACAGGTAGGTCTGAGCATGGGAAGTCTCGGTGATTTCGGCAAGATTCGCCAGATCCGTCGTAATGTTGAAGACATGGCTCAACGCGCAGTTAAAATGCTCTCAGCGCCCCATGTTAAAGGGGGAGAATATACAGTCGTCCTAGATCCGATATTGGCCGGTGTTTTCGTTCATGAGGCATTCGGGCATTTATCGGAATCTGACTTTGTGTACGAAGATGACCGTATGCGGGAAATCATGACCCTCGGCAAGCGATTCGGTAATCCGGAATTAAATATTGTCGATTCAGCTTCCGATCCGGACTTGCGGGGCAGTTTTAAATATGATGACGAAGGAACTCCATCTGCCCGAACCTATCTTATCCGCGAAGGTAGACTGGTTGGACGCCTGCACTCTCGTGAGACCGCTGCCAAGATGGGTGAAAAACCGACAGGGAACGCCCGCGCCATCAATTACCGCCACCCTCCGATCGTCCGCATGACCAATACATATATCGAACCTCAAAAGACAGCATTCGATGATATGATCGCTGACATAAAGGAAGGTGTGTACGCCCGCAACTGGCACGGTGGTACTACCAGCATGGAAATGTTCACTTTTTCCGCTGGGGAAGCTTACATGATCCGCAACGGTCAGATTGCCGAGTTGTTGCGTCCGGTAGTCCTTACCGGTAATGTATTTTCGACTCTTCAGAATATTGATGCTATCGGAAATGATCTGAATATGAATGAAGGTGGTGGTTGCGGGAAGTCAGGACAATCGCCGTTGCCGGTCAGTAACGGCAGTCCGCATATCAGGATCCGACAGTGTCTAGTGGGAGGCAGGTAGAAGCTGGAAGTATCATGACCGACAGCTTTGTCGTCAGATGGAAGAGATTTTAGAAAAAGCGAGGACAGCGGCAGAAGAAGCCGAAATATTCAGCGTTACGTCGGAGAATACACCGATCCAATTCGAAACCAATCGACTCAAACATGCCCAGACTCATCAGAGCGCCACCCTGGCGCTACGCGTGGTGAAAGGCGGACGTACAGGTTATGCGACCGCTACCGGACAGGACAAAATTAACCGTCTTGTAGATGCTGCCGTTGAGACCGCTCAATATGGGGCAGCTTGTAAATTTGAATTCCCCAGCTTAACCAAATATCCAACGGTAGATATTTACGATGCGGATGCTCTCTCGATTTCGGTCAAACATATGATCGAGCTGGGTGAAGAATTGATTTCCGATATCCGTAGAGACTGGCCGGAACTGATTTGCCAGAGCTGGATATCCCGGGGTACTACGAGAATTTTTATTATGAATACCCGCGGTGGTCGTGCCGACTACAAGCAGACCCATTTTACGATCAACCTATCAGGGACGTCCATCCGGGGTACAGATATGTTATTTGTCGGTGACGGTGAGAGTTCCTGTCATCCGATACTCGATACGAGTTCGATACTTGCTAATGTTACTCGTCAGATGGAATGGGCGCGTAACCTGGCTAAGATTTCCACCGGCGCATATCCGGTTATTTTTACCCCATCGGGGGTGACCAGTGCTCTGATTTCGCCTTTCATAGCAGCTTTCAACGGTAAAACTGTGCTTGAAGGAGCTTCACCGCTCGGGAACTGTCTCGGAGAAGCTGTTTTCAGCCCGGAAATCACGCTTTTCGACGATCCCACCCAACCATATCGACCATCCAGTCGTCCCTGCGATGATGAAGCCGTTCCGTGCAACAAAATACCATTGATCGAACGCGGTGTGGTAAAAAGTTTTCTGTACGATCTGCAAACGGCAGCTCTTGCCGGTTGTCGCTCGACCGGGAATGCGGGCCGGGGGCGAGGTCTACCTTCGCCGTCACCCAGTAACTTTGTATTTAGTACCGGTAAAGTCAGTTTCGAAGACCTGATCCATGATATGAAAGAAGGTCTGATTATCGAGGAGTTAATGGGTGCTGAACAAGGCAATATTCTAGGCGGTGATTTTAGCGGCAATGTCCTTTTAGGCTTCAAAGTGGAACATGGTAAAATAATAGGTAGAGTAAAAGATACGATGGTTTCCGGAAATATTTACCAGTTATTTAAAGACGTAACTACCAGCAGCGAGGCACGCTGGTTGGGCGGATTATATGCTCCTTATTTTTATTTTCCACGTGTATCCGTCGCCAGTAAATAACCGGGAATTCCGGAATCGAACTTAACAACCGTTTCCGAGATAAGATGAACGAATTACTTAAATTATATGCTCGGCCCCGGCTTCATACTCCTAACATGGTGGCGACATGGCCCGGCATTGCCAATGTCGCGGTCATTATCGCTACATACTTGAGAAAGAGGCTTGATTTCAAGGAGTTGGGTGAAATCAATGCGCCAGCTTTTTTTGATCCCATTGGAGTTACTGTAGAAAACAACGTAGTGCAGGAACCGCAGTTTCCACAAAGCCGTTTTTACTATTGGAAAAACAAGCCGGGGAAAAATGACCTGATTCTCTTTATCGGAGATAATCAGCCGGCTTTCAAATCATACGACCTGGCAAACTGCGTTCTGGATATAGCTGTCAGGTTCAACGTCCAGCGTGTGTACACACTGGCGGCGGCTGTTACCCGGATGCATCATACCGAGATGCCGAAAGCATGGGGAGTCGCCAGTCGCGAGGATCTGACTGGCGAATTGAAAAGACGCGGCCTGATGCAGCGCGGTAACCTCCAGATTGCCGGCCTCAATGGGATATTACTCGGTGTGGCCCGGGAACGCGAAATCGATGCCATGTGCTTGCTGGGCGAAGTACCGGCTAATGCTGCCCGCTTGCAGAATCCCATGGCTGCTCTTGCCATCCTGCGGGTGATCAGGCGGATGCTTGATATTAAAATAGACCTTTTTGAGCTTGAGGAAATTGCGGCCAAGGCAAAAGACCAGCTTAAACAACTGGCTGCCGAAGCGATGGGCGAATATATCGATCTTTTTACCGAGCCCATCTGGGAACAGGGTCAGGATGAAGAAGGTGATAGCTAAATCATGGCAGACCGATTTAGATCACAACATTCCTTTTTATCTGAAGACCAAAGCGCTCCCAACTTCACCGGAGCGAAACTCGCTGAATTGAGTAATCCGAGCCGAGAAGAACTGGAGTCTTATACAAATTCATTTTGTTCGCTTCCTGCATCGCAAAGGCTGGCAATTATTACAAAAATGGTTGAGTTAGCGGAAAACAACGTCGAACTGAACTTTGATGCCATATTCAAATACTGCTTGAAAGACCCTGATGCGGAAGTCCGCAGTCGAGCGATCGGAGGTCTCTGGGAAAATGAAGAGATATCATTGATCGCGCCGCTGCTCGATCTCTTTACCCGCGATGATTCAGAAAAAGTGAGAGCGACAGCAGCGACGGCACTGGGACGTTTTATCTTGCTTATTGAACAGGGAACTATAAAATCGATACATCTCGACCGCATTACGACAGCGCTGATGGCGGTGGTTAACGACCCGTCTGCCGGGGAAGAAGTAAAAAGGCGGTCCCTGGAAGCGGTCGCTTCCCTGGGTGTTCCAGGTGTAAAAGCGGCAATTACGGAGTTTTATAATAGTATGAATCCCCGGTTGAAAGTCAGTTCGATATATGCGATGGGACGGAGTTGCGACCCGGTATGGTTGCCAATACTGACCGCCGAATTGAAGAACGCCGATCCGGAGATCCGTTTCGAAGCGGCAACGGCTCTCGGGGAACAGGCTGATCCATCGGTTATCCCTGACCTGGCCAATATCGGAGGAGACCCGGACAGCGAAGTGCGCCATGCCGTTATTCAGGCAATGGGGAAAATCGGAGGTAACAGGGCGAAAGAATATCTCCATGGTATTCTCAGCAGTCGTGATACTACCATCGCCGAGCTTGCCCGCCAGGCAATGGATGAACTATTGGCCGGGGAAGACCCGCTTTCGCTGAAATCATTGAATCCAAACTAAGGATATGGGAACGATGTTAGTCAAGGGAAAACGCATTATCCTCCGGGAAAAAAGCCTGAAAGACGCCCAAGATGATTACAGGTGGGAGACAGATGCGGAACTGGCAGCTCTCGATGCGACGGTTCCGGTAAGCATGCCTTACAGGAGATACCAGGCAGAACATGCTGAAGAGATACGCAATCCTTACGCAACGTCCTGCCGTTTTGCGATCGATACCGGCAACGGCAAACACATTGGCAATTGTGCTTATTACCATATCAGCGAACGCAACGGCGAGACCGAGCTCGGTATTATGATCGGGGAGAAAGAATACTGGAACCAGGGATACGGTGTCGATGTAGTTACGACGCTCCTGAACTATATTTTCGAAAACACCGCCATCAGACGGGTTTATCTGAAAACGCTGGCTACCAACTATCGAGCCCAGAGTTGCTTCCGCAAGTCCGGTTTTAAACCATACGTCCGTATGATCCGCGACGGATATGATTTTCTCTTCATGGAAATTTACCGTCGGGAATGGCTGATGCAGCAAAAGAGCCATGAAGCAGGAACAACGGGAAAACCGGTAAGGTAATGATCGATCAGTCCAAATATAATATTTATCTCATAGATACCGATCCTAAAAATATCCCGTTCGAACATATTAATTAAATCCACTACTAGCAGCCGGGAGCAAGCCTTGCCCAAGAATTTCCCAAATCCCCGCCCCCCCCGGATGCCGGATCTAGTCCGGCGTAACGGATAATCCGGAAAACAATTCGAGGCTGATAACGCAATTCTGCAGAAACAATTCCCTCGTGGAACGGGTTTGCACCGGTGGCTCCATCTTCCTTCTTTTTCGGTTATCTCCAACAAGGACAAAGCGGGAAGCGGATAAGCGAGGGCGGTGATTATACAAGGATTGCCTCCATACTCCGTACATAATATTTTAAGAAGGATGTTTACGGCGAGCCCGGGGGTATCATGAGCCGGCCGTTGTGGTTCGACGGGCTCACCACGAGCGGAGATGACCCTTCGACA
>JBBITI010000097.1:0-4897 GCA_037440885.1 Dehalococcoidales bacterium
AGCCGCTCATGGTGAGCTTGTCGAATCCAGAGCGGCGGGGTGACCCTTCGACAGGCTCAGGTTGAGTGGATGGGGGGACAGGGGAGAGACCGCTCCGCCCCGAGATTCTCCGGTCGCGGTCCTCCCTCAGAATGAGATAAGGGACTGTGCTCCCTCAGCGAGATATAACAAGCTGTGCGCCCTCTTGGAAGCGGTGCTCCAGCAACGTGACATTCATGGATATTCAATTAAAGACGCGCAGGCCGGCACTGCCCGGAATACAAGATGAAGAACCTGCAGCATGACATTCACGGATATTCAATAAAAGACCGGCCAGAAAAACGAGAGAGGACAGGTATCAAAATCCTTACGAAGGGAACGGAGCGGTTCGGATGAAACAATACGCTCTAATGTTCTATTTATCAAGAATTTTTCTACCCCTACTGATGCAGTAGCGGGCGGGGCTACAATGACAAGAAGGGGTGGGGTTCAGCTAATTCTTCACACCCCACCCCGAGATGATTCGTTTGCGGCACTACTTCAGGGAGACATTTCCAGGTAATGCCTTGCGATTTAGCGCCAGTAATCGATATTAACCGGCTTGACATTCGGCCGGCGGGCGCCAACCCACTGGGGATACTCCTCGCCGCCGCCGGTGACGATAATGCAACTTTCATAGGGGTCACGGACAAAGGGAACCAGAACATCATCGGAGAGCTCTTTCCAGGGTTTGCCGGAGATAGGCTCGATGCCGGTCCAGGAAGCGGTATTGACATCGACCCAGGAGTGGGTGCGGTACTCCCGGAGCGGCCGGAAGCTCTGCTTGTATATCCACTCATAAACGGCGTCCTTGGTCTTGAAACCAGCCTCATAGAGGTGGTTTGCCATCTGGGGCAGCATGAGAAAGGTGATGCCGCCTTCCCGATCATGCCAGACACCCGGGATGAGATATCCGAGCCAGTTCTTGGAACCGGGGACACCTTTAACGCCGAGGCGGCGGGCGATACCACCGTGGCCGGACTTCTGGAATGCCCGGTAGCCGCCGGGAGAAAACTCGGTGCGGTGGATATTGGTGGTCCCACCGCGTCCCAGGTTCATCGCATAGACGATGCTTTCACTGCGTTTAAAATCATATTCCTCGTTCAGCCCGCGCCAGCCCGGGGGCAGATTATCCAGGTCTTCAGGGATACAGTTGAAAAGCGGGGCGCCCATAACACCGACGTTAGTGACGTTAGGGACATTACCGCCGAAATTGCGCCACATGAGTTCCGCAGCGCGAGCAATGCTACGGTTAGCCGGGTTACCCGGACCAAAAACTCCGACATCGAAATTCATGCCGATTTCTCTGGAGATAGGGCCGCTGACGACAAAGCCGATACTGCCCCGACCATCCAGACCGCCGCCGCCACCTGCTTCGGCGATGGCCAGTACGATGGGCAAGTGTTCAGGGAGACAGCCGGCCATTACCGCGTTGACAGCTACTTTTTCAACAGTAGCTGTGCGCTTGACGGGCATGAATTTCACCGGAGAACCCTTGGCGATGACATGCCCTTTGGCCTGGAAGGCAAATTCTGAGCGGTCAGTCTGGTGAACGATCAATTCGTCCGGTTTATGGCTGGTACCTTTAAGCATTTTCGCCACACGTTCCTCGGTGGGAACGATCACCGGCAAACCGTCGGTGTATTTACAAATAGAGGCGTTATAACGCAGGGTCGGAATTTTTTCAGACTGCTGGTAGAATTCCTGAGCTTCTTCCATTGTCCCTTCGAAAAGAATACGGTCATCCTTTAATTCAAGTCGACTTGCGGTTTTCTCGACGGGCGACAAGGGACGAACGAGAGCATCCAGCAGCGGAACGATAAAGCGGTCGACGTCTGCGGGGCCGAGCATGACGCGGGAGACATGAATGCGGCGGAGGTTGGGAGAACCGCTCAAAGTTCCGGCTTGTTCGAAGGCTTCATCCTGGTCACCGTAGATCAACGATACAGTAGGAATGCCGGACTGTTCAAGATCAGCTACCTGGAACAACTGTTCCCATATAGCGCCGTGTCACCAGATAACACCGGCGATCACTGCATGGGCTTCTTTCCGTTCTTCTTCAGTAAGCTGGGCACTGAAACCGAAATTTCTTTTCACACGCCAGTTGACGTTAGGATAATCGGCCGGCAGCCTTTTCAACAGCGGGATGGTGATATCCTGGTCGCCACCGGCATTGATGCAAAGATAGATCGTCTTGCCATCGATCTTATCGAGGCGCGGCGCCAGGGGATGGAGTCCCACTGGAGCCTGGTACCCGACCGGATTCAGGCACCTGTATTTTTGAGCCATACTCTCCTCCTGTTGTTTTTGTTACAAATGATCATGTATCTAAATACAATTGAATTTTGCCATGAATTATAACGGTTATCAGGTCACTTGACAATCTGGCTGATCTTTTTAAATTGATCACTACCGGCGGCCTTGAGCAACTCAAAAAGGGCAGCTTCAGTACCAGTCACCAGCGAACCAGCCTGTTTCATCATTTCGAAGCTGAGGAGCCGATTTTCCGGGGTACGGGAAGAGATCGCATCGGAAACAAAATAAGTTTCGAATCCCTGGTCAACCAGGTCGCGGGCGGTCTGGTAGACGCAGACATGGCCTTCAATGCCGCAGAGCAGGATTTGCGGCCGGCAAAACGCGGCAAGCCGAGCACGGAATTCATCATCAGCCCAGCAACTAAAACAGACCTTAGGAAGGGGTTGAAAATCTGGTATCAGAGTGGCAAGGCCGGGAAGGGTGGGGCCGAGTCCCTGAGGGTACTGTTCCGTGACAAGAACCGGGATACCGAGGATCCGAATACCCTGAAGCAATTTTTGCAGGTTGGACAACAAGGTTTCTTTATCATGCATGACACGGAACAATTTTTCCTGGACATCGACGAAGACAAGCAAGGTTTTATCGATTTCGAGCATGAGTGACCTCCGAAAAAAACTCAGCTTGATTATACCTCATTTTTATTCAACGGCATGACTTTTTAATCGCGCGGCAGAAAAAGCCGATGGCGACCGGTTTGCTGCCGTGATTGTACCACGGTGAGAAGAACTACTATACTGTGTATGATCGTAAATCGCCCGATTGTCTGGATACAGGTCATACAGAGCGCTGTAATTATAACAGGGGGTTGATATGGATGAGAAGATGCTGGAATCAACAATTTCGCACCTGGTACGGCCGGAGGATCTCAACCATCACGGGACGCTGTTTGCCGGACAGACAGCGAAATGGCTGGTCGAAGCCGGCGTGATTGCCGCGGCCAGATTGACGGGGAAGGCGGAGGACGTGGTCTGCGTGCAACTTAACGGGATGACCTTCAAGAATCCCGGACACAACGGCGACCTCCTGGAGATACAGTCGAGGATTGCACACCTGGGCACGACGAGCATCACCGTCTTCAGCCAGATCGTGCGGAGGCAGGATGCGATGATACTGGTTTCGAACATGGCCACTTTTGTTACCGTCGATAAACAAAACAAGCCGTATCCGCACGGTTATAAACTGAGTGAAAAGTATATTGAGCAGAACCGCGATATTCACAACGAGGCTTTGAAGACCCGGCCGGTAAAGTGAAATCAAAGACATCAATCTCGATTGCCCATATCAGGCACATCGAGTAGAAGATCTCGCCAAAGTGTCAAGCGTTATAAAAATTCGTCTATACACGAGATAGCCATTCATTATAACGGACGGCGATATGATGCAAGAGATACTTGCCCCGCATAGTTACACAGTGAAGACCGGAAAGCAATTAATTATTTATTGAATTATTCCGGAACAGTATCTATTGCAGAAACGGCAGGAACACTTATCCAGAGCAGACATGTCTTATGTAGATATATCATACATTTAATTGACAGGTGTGCGCAGGCATGATAGGATGCAAGTTGATTGCCGGACAGTAACCCGGTAATTTAGTTGTGTTTTTTTGTGGAGGTGACATGAGAAAGACAATCGTGCCAATCTTGTGTGTACTATTTTCATTCGTCATGCTGCTAGCTTCCTGCGGCACTTCTCCGACAGCGACAGGGCCAACCGCAACGACTACCCAGCCTCCGACTGTTGCACCGACCACCAAACCGGCGACAACCGCGCCGGCTTCAGACAAACCGAGGTACGGAGGAACTTTAACGGTCAGAGAGTTGACCGATCCGACGTGCTGCGACAGCGCGGCCAACCGGATAATGAGCGGAGCCCTCGTCCTGTGGTATTCCTACGAACAGCTTTTGAAATTCGACTGGGCAAAGGGCCCGGCAGGTACGGGCGAGTTCAACAATCTGGCAGTGGTCAGTCCGGAAGCACTGATGGGCGGGGAACTGGTGGAGAGTGTGGAAAAGCCGAGTCCGGATGTCTGGATTTTGAACATACGGAAGGGCGTGCATTTCCAGCAGACCGGGACGGAAGCCGGCAAACTGGTAAACGGCCGCCAGATGACTGCCGACGATATTGTCTGGGCATATACCCGGAATACAAAAGGTCCGGATACGGCGATGCGCGTCCTGCAACCGCGAGTCGCCGAAGCTTTCGAGATCGAGAAGACAGGCCCGTGGCAGGTGAAGTTCACCACTCCGGTGCAACCGGTAACGGCGCAGTGGTGGGTGATCGAAGGCGGCGGTTTTGCTTTCCTGTATCCCAAGGAGGTTGTTGACAGATACGGCAACCTGAACAACTGGCGGAATACGGTGGGTACCGGTCCCTGGATGCTGACGGACTATGTCATGGGGAGCAGCGCCACCTATACCCGAAATCCGAATTACTGGGGCACCAATCCGGCCGGCCCGGGCAAGGGCGACCGATTACCCTATGCCGACAGGGTGAAAAGGCTGGTAATACCTGACGCCTCTACTTTCTTTTCAGCAGTACGTACCGGCAAACTCGACATGAT
>JBBITI010000097.1:4997-7297 GCA_037440885.1 Dehalococcoidales bacterium
AAGTATAATCCGGAAAAGGCGAAGCAACTCCTGAAGGACGCGGGATATCCCAACGGGTTCAAGGCAGAGTTATTGGTGCCCAGCGTCCCGGATTCGATCGTCGACCAGGCATCGATCATTAAAGACATGTGGAGCAAAGTGAATGTCGACCTGGCGATCAAACCGATGGAAAACGCGGCAATGGTTACCGTGATCACACGCTCCTTCACATGGCCTGATATGTTCTACGGGTCCAATTCGGGCGGCCAGGTAGGTGGGTTCGGGTTTGCGCTTTACACCTATTTCGGTTACTACCGGGGTGATGTCCGACCCCAGTTCGCGAGCCGGACCGACCCAGGCGGCACGCCCGACCCGATAATCGAGGCGGCATTCGCCAAGACGCAGGAAAACGTCTATACCAACTGGCCGGCAACCTACAAGGCGGTAGAGGAAATACGACCGTACCTGATCGAAAATGCTTTCCGAGTACCGTTCCCACAACCTTTGAATTACAGCATGTGGTGGCCGTGGATGAAGAACACCTTCGGCCAGGGACCAGTTCCATATTTCCTGAAATATTACTGGGTAGACCAGAACCAAAAGCAATCGATGGGTTACTAGTTGAGACTTATCATTACGGGGAGCACAAGTGCTCCCCGTAATGATACAATTGGCAAAGAACAACACGGACAACGTTGACTAATCGAGACAAACAACCCACGGGATATTTCAAGTTCCTAGCGCTGCTTTTCAATACAGTGTGTGCACTGTAACATTTACCTGCAAATACAACCACGATAAAATTGCGTTTACAAGAAGCGGGCTATATTTCTTTTTGTGGCAAATACGGCGGCAGTGGTGAGGGCAAGGTGAATGAGCGAGAAGAAGAGAATGAAGGCGTCGATAATTGCCAGAACAATGATCCTGGGAGCGGTCCTGTTGCTGGGGGCGTGCGGGAATGCGGGGGGAAATGACAGGATAGCAAAGCCAGTTGTTACAGAACCCCCTTCGTACGAATTGCTGGTGAGAGAAGGTTTTGTAGACCCGGCGATACCCAGGATAACAGCAGAAGAATTAAAACTCCGGATGGACAGGAAAGAGAAGATGGTCATAATTGACAATCGGAGTGATTACAAGTTCCAGATGGGACACCTGGGCGGGGCGGTCAATATTCCGTGCGCCATCGACAGTCCATACACAGGGGCGGAGAGGGCGATGGACGCGAAGCTGGCATTACTGGCGAACGATGTGCTGAAGGTCTTTTATTGCGACTGATCCAATGATGATGAAAGTGCCCGGGTGGCACGGAGGCTAGCGGAGCGAGGTTATGATATCCAGAACATCAGGGTACTCTGGAAAGGTTTCTACCGGTGGCAGGAACTGGGATACCCGGTAACGATGAGGTGATATGGGAATCCAGAGGTGTACTATCAAACCTTAATTCGCGCCATTCCAGGAACAACCGACTAGGCCCTGTGGCTTATCTTGACGCCTTCCAGCCTGTTTGTAACCTCGGAAAGGTCAATCACGTCTTTTCGCAGGTTGACACCCTGGCTTTCGAGTGTTTTCCTCAGGGTCGGGATATCGACATTCCGGGGGGATATCCTTTGCTGCGATGCAATAGCGGCAGCGGTACCGGCTGCCTGTCCCCAGTGCATACAGGGTACCATGCCACGGCACGGACCCGGTTCGTGCGCCATCCAGGTCATTGAGATGGTCTGTCCGGCGACCAGAATCCCGTCGAATCCTTTAGGAATCAAGCACCGATACGGAACACCGAAAACGACCTGAAAACGGGGACTCCCCATGAGAGCGCGCCATGCCGAGTCCATCTCCTCTACCAATGGATGCATCGTCCATCCATCGTCCTCGGTTACGGGGACATCGGGCCAGGTAAGAGTGATGAGAGCTATGTCATCGTCGGAAGTCCGGCCTTCATATTCATGCTGTCTTGTCAGAACATACTCGCCGATGATTCGCCTGGAATCCTGTGGTCCGACGTGATCCGAAACATCGATTAGGAAACAATTTTCAAAGCCCGGGACCCTTTTCTGAAGGAATTCGACCAGTTTTTTCGCCCGCTTCCTACCATCGAGTTCGGTCTGCATGACATGCTCTGCGTTCCAGGGGTAACGCTTTCCAGCTTTTATCGATGAACTGAGATGGGCGCCGATGAAATATCCAATACCATGCTTGATATGGGAAGGATTTATCTGCAGGCTGATACTCTGCAAATCGGCTGGGAACTCCCCTTTTTCCCGGCCTTCATTTACCAGTGAAGCCCAACCCCCGATACCTTGAATCGAAGCCATGTTTTCCCC
>JBBITI010000098.1:0-7288 GCA_037440885.1 Dehalococcoidales bacterium
TGCTGGTTGGTCAATAGCATTACCAACCGGTCGATGCCCACCCCTAACCCGCCGGTAGGGGGCATACCGTATTCGAGGGCGGTAAGGAAATCTTCGTCGATCGTCCAGCGTTCTTCGCCTTCAGTAGGCCGATCCCTCAATTGCTGGACAAAGCGTTCGCGCTGTTCGATGGGGTCATTCAACTCGGAGTAAGCATTGGCGATTTCCAGTTCGCCGGCCACGAAAGCCTGGAACCGTTCCACCACGCGCTCGTCTCCCGGCCTGGTCTTGGCCAGCGGTGACATCGATAACGGATAATCGACCAGAAAAGTCGGTTCGATGAGGTTCGGCTTGACACAGGTTGACATAAGTTCATCGACCAGCTTGGCCCAGTTCTGTCCGGGGTCGGCGGCGATGTTCATCGAGCGCATTTTTTCGCGCAGACTGTCAGCGGTCGGGTGTTTGACGAAATCGATACCTGCATACTGGATGATAGCATCTCTCAGGGGGAGCCGTTTCCAGGGTGCCTTAAGATTTATTATTTTATTGTTGTAGGTAATTTCGGTAGTACCGAGGACTTTCAACGCCACTTCGGAGACCATCTGTTCGACCATTTCCATAACATTGTGATAGTTGGCATAAGCTTCGTAGCTTTCAAGCATGGTAAATTCCGGGCTGTGTGACGTATCGATCCCTTCGTTGCGGAAGATGCGTCCGATCTCGTAAACCTTGTCATATCCGGCGACGATCAGCCTTTTCAGATGTAGTTCGAGGGCGATACGCAAGAAGAAGTCCCGGTCGAGGGCGTTATGGTGGGTGACAAAGGGACGGGCCAAAGCTCCGCCGGCAGATGATTGCAATACCGGAGTTTCCACTTCGAGGAAGCCTCGGTCATCCAGGAACCGCCGGACAGCACTGATGATCTTGCTCCTTAACTGGAAAGTATAAAGCACGTCCGGGTTGCTGATCAGATCGACGTATCTCTGCCGGTAGCGGACCTCGGTGTCCACCAGTCCGTGCCATTTCTCCGGTAGCGGCAGCAAGGACTTGGCGAGTATTGTAACGCTGTTTACGGAGATGGTCGGCTCACCGGTGCGAGTGCGCAAGACCTGGCCGGTGGCACCGATGATGTCGCCGATATCGATTTCCTTCAACATCTCCATCTGGCTTTCATTTAATATTTCGCGGTTATCGCGGAGAAGGAGTTGGATTTTACCCGCGCCATCGCGCAGGTCGATGAATGAGATTTTGCCCATGCCGCGACGGGCAATGATCCGGCCGGCTACGGTAACGGAAGGGCCGGCGGCTTGTTTTGCCGCCTCGCTCTGCTTGAGTAACTCCACCGCTTCCTGGGTGGTATGAGTGCGCTGAAAAGTATTCGGGTAGGGATTGATTCCTCTCGCCCGTAAATTTTTCAATTTCTCCTGGCGCTGTTCGGTTATCCGGTCGGCTCTGGAAGTCATCTGTTTCTCCGTAAAAAGGTGTTCAATAGCGTATCACTACTTTATTGCAATAGGTGCAGGCTGTCAATCGGAAGCATAGCAACTTCTCAGCCTCCGCATGGAAGATTGCCTGAGATGGCGCGAAATACGCCATGGCGAATCACGAGTGTAGCGAATGTAGCGATAATTCGGCAGGCACTTCTCTGATAACAGCCAGGTTTGGTTCAATCCTGATAAATCACCGTATTTATGTTCTAATACAGGGCATTAGAACTGTCCTGACCCGGTTGCGCTGTGTGTGTCATATCGATTGATTATAGAAGACGTAAGGTGCTAATCGCGATGGTGGAATCACACCGCTTTCCCGTTGTGTTTGAGCTGGTCCAGCCAGGCTGCCGAACGCAAATCGCGTTCCAGGATAAAGCGCAGGTAATGTCTTACCAGTAGCTCGAGTTCCCGGCTGGTTTTTGCATCGAGATTAAGTCCGCCGGTTTCAGGCTGGTTTTCCTGTTGCAGTTCGCGCATGGTATCCAACACCGGCTGAGACATAGAAAAAGTAAAAGCCAGCTTGGGCCGGCAATCGGGACAAACCGCACCGCCTGCGGAAACGCTGAAATACCGCGGTGAGTTGTCCGGCAATGGTTTCTGGCAGGCGACACAGAGATCGAGCCGGGGTCGATATCCGGCTGCATCGAGCAACTGGATCTCAAAATAACGCAGCAGCACCTCGGCCCTACTCAGCCGGTCGGGGATACCGGTGTCCAGCAGGCTCAGTTTTGTCATGAAGGCGAGTAACAGGTTGAATAACCGGCGGTTTTCCTGGCGGTCGACACCGAACTGATTGACGAGTTCAGTGCTATAAAGGGCACAGGCACAGAGATCGAGATCGCTCTTCAGCAACAGGAAACTGTGGATCGTCTGGCAACCGGTAATCGTATCCAGGTTGCCCCGGCCTTGCGCAAGCATTACCATGCTGTGGGTGAGCAGTTCCAGGTGCCCGGACAGCTTGCTCTTCGGTCTGCGGACGCCCTTGGCCACCCCCTGGACCTTGCCCATGTCCGGAGTATAAAAAGTAAGGATACGGTCGGCTTCTCCAAGCCTGGTTTTTTTTATAATGATTGCTTCTGTTTGATACGAACCGGCTTTCGGCATACGCGGTTATTATACCAGAAGTCGGCAGTCCGGTAGCGAACCATCATGCTCAGGCCGGTAGCCCGTGCAGCATTCTGCGGCTTTTGCATAATTCATTTCGGCCTTAACGATCAGCCACCCAGAAAAATTATTTCTCGGGGAAAAGCTCGAAAAATTCCTTGACGCCGGGCGGTAAGACTTCCCAGAAGAAGCGGATGGTTTTTATCTTAATGTCTTTGTTTTCGTCGAGGATAAGTTCGTAATGGGACATCGCAGTACGAGCGACCACGATTTTGCCGGTTTTCCGGCTATAGACATCGATGGTGAACATGACCACGACCGAATGTCTTTTTTCATCAACGGTATAGATGAGGGGGGTCAGCTTTTCATACCAGCCGGTGTGCCGGACGGCTGTTTGGATAAACTCATCGCGGCTGTGAAAGCCCTTTTCCGGTCCGCCGATCGGTGCGATATAGGGAATGAATCTTAAATCCGGGGCAAAGTATTTATACATCCGGTCAGCGGTTTCGGCAACCTGACCGTATTTGCCGTACACTTCGAAGTACTCGTTCATCCAGTTGGTGATCGTGTCATTGGTCAATTCCATGCCTGATGCCTCCTTATAAAGTCAAGGATTTGCAGCGTATTAACTAATGGTAAGGTGCGATCCGGAACCATGAGCACAAAATATTATTCTAGTGCCTGTCGGAGAAACGAGTGCCCTGCAGGCTATTGCATCGGGTAATCCGGGCTGTTCAGGTAAACGATGAGATAAAATTCTTTCCCTGGTTTGAAGGGACTACTGTAATACATCGGGCCGTGGACTACGCCGGCCGGAGCATAAATGACGGTGGTTTCACTGAATTTGTATTCTTCCTGTTCTTCGCCCATGCAGAAAGTAACGGTGGTGCCCAGGTCAGCATCGGGACCGGCGGCGATGAACATGATGATTTCATCGATGTCATCATGTCTATGGGCGAGCAGGAAAGGCTGGTTCTTGGGGGCTTCGGAGGTGCGCTGGATACTGACGTAGACGGGGCATTCGGGAAAAGCGTCCTGGTTCAGGTAGACCCCGGAGCCGGGACGCGGCGCCGGACGCGGCTGTTCCGCGGTTTGACTGATACCGGCGTTGAAGTCATCGCTGTGAAAAGCCAGTTTGCCACGCGGGGGCACCTTCACGGATTGGGTGCGGATGTATTTGCCGTACTTTCCTTCAGCCATACAAAGCCTCCACGTATTATTTTTATGTCACAGGTAACCGGAGAGTTAAACTAACGGGTAGTTGAAGTAATATCCAGTGCGGCGGTACCGCTGCAGCGATCACCCCCCTTATGCCAGGTGCAGGTTTAATTTGCATTCATCGAGATATGAGGTGCGTCTTCTGGTGTCCCGGGAGATGACTAAAAAGTACGGGCCGATAGTAACACAGGCGCAGGGGGAAGTCAAGAACAACTGAACAAAAACCGTAATCCGGATACAGTGATAAAATTGTTATTCAATTATAGTTTGCAGCGGGTGCTAGTTGGCGTTGACCAGGGAGATATCCCAGCAATTGCCAACGAAAACACCGGCGACAACGCAGACACGGATATCCTGTCCCATGTTGGTAGCGGCGGAAATATCGTACAGATATCCCCCGATCTCGCTGGCGCGGGTTGCATTGAACTTCAAGTTGGGCAAAACCGTAGCGGGATAGAAAGGAAGCGGCGCTTCCAAAGACCCGTTATAAGTGGAGACGCCGGTCATCAAGCCGTTTTTCAGATCGATGCCGGATACAAACGCTTTTTTATCATGTCTTTTTATGCTCAGGAAACTTAGCGTATTGTTGTTTTTACGGGTAATTATCCCGCTGATGCGCGGCGTCCGGAGGCTGTCCGGTTCGTGGCCGGCGCCTTCCATGATCATTTCGAGATAATGCGGGGCGGGATCAGATTTAACGCTATCGAGCAAGCGGTAGGTCTCAAAAATAGCTTCCGTCTGTATGCCGTTGGAAATAGCGGCGATGCCGGCGGTATCGTCGTACTGCAGTGAGGTGTAATGCCGGAGCGGGTCGTAGGCGGCGTCGCCCAGCGGCCCGATGACGATCTTGTTTCCCATGCGCACTGCTTTTCTTTTTTGACTCTCCGGGCTCCGTCCGGTGACCAGGTAAGCAAAACAGGGACTGCCTTCGATAGTCCGGCCCAGAAAGAGTTGTCGGCCGGGGTAGGGAGCGATGGGGTTTTTCATAGCTGCTGTCTCCTGGAAGAGATTCAATAAACCAATGATACGGTCAATCTGGAGAATCGTCAACAAGCCGGAAAATTTACGACCGTCTGCAGTAGTAGCGTTGTTGTAAAAACGAGCATGATAACATAGAATAAGAAAGTCCGCGCGAGGAGGGATCGCATAGTGGTCTAGTGCGGGCGCCTGCTAAGCGCTTGCCCTCAGAAATGGGGGTCGTGGGTTCGAATCCCACTCCCTCCGCCATTCAAAACCGGAGGACCTTCCCGTCAGAAGAATTTACTCTTCATGTCAACATTGCCGGTAATCATTCGTATCGATATAATTTCCGGGATTTCCAGGAGGGATATAAGATGAGTAACCAGATCGATGATTACATCGCTAAGCAAAAATCACCCCAGAAAGAAATCTGCAAAAGTCTAAGAAGCCTTATTACGAACACATTCCCGGATATCAGTGAAGGAATGAAATGGGGCGTGCCGGTTTTCGCAGGAGGTAAATTTTATATCGTCGCTCTAAAAGACCACGTTAATCTGGGCTTTTCGATTCAGGGACTGACAGCAGATGATGAGGTTTTATCTTTATTCACCAGCGGCGGGAAAACGACCCGGCATATTGAAATAAGCGATCCGCACGAGATGGATGAAGAAAGAATCATCGGGCTACTAAAGCTGATTGATGCTAAAGTCAAGGGTTAGATCGGCTAAGGCGATTAACGCATAGTGAAGTTTGATTCAATAAAGAATGTTGTTTTCTTTTCAGGAATGGTTTCCGGGGCTATTTGTCGGCGGTGACGGTATTCGTATATTCTTAAGGTATGCCTGACTATCATATCTGGACAATCGGCTGCCAGATGAACAAGGCGGAATCCGAAAGGCTTGGCAGCTTGCTGGAGCAACGGGGATACCGGGCGGTATCGACTGCGGAAACCGCTGATCTGGTGATTCTTAATACTTGCGTTATCCGGGAGAGTGCCGAAAACAAGGTTGTGAACAAGCTGCATGTATTGCGCCGGCTGAAAAAAATGCGTCCGGGCATGCAGATCGCGGTGACCGGTTGCTTTGTCGACGTCGATGAAGCCGGACTAAAAAGGAAATATCCGCAGGTTGACTATTTTTTTAAAGCAGGTGACCTGCCGGGGTGGATTGAGAATATCAGTCCTGTCGAGACACTGGCGCAGCATCCGCCGGTCTCCGTATATGTTCCGATAATCCAGGGATGTGATAATTTCTGCAGCTACTGCATTGTCCCGTACCGCCGGGGACGGGAACACAGCCGGCCGATGGATGAAATATTAAGGGAGATCCGTTTACTGGCAAGCCGAGGAGCGAAAGAAATCATCCTGGTGGGACAAAATGTGGATTCCTACGGTAAAGACCTGCCGGAGAAACCGGACCTGGCAGATTTGCTGACTGAAGTAAATCGTATCGACGATATTCTAAGAATTCGCTTTTTAACCAGCCATCCGAAGGACATGAGTCAGAAATTGATCGAACAGATTGCGGGGTTAAACCGGGTATGTGCCCATATCAATCTGCCGGTACAATCCGGTGATAATGAAATCCTGGGGCTGATGAAGCGCGGTTATACCATAGAGCAATACCGGGCACTGGTTGCCCGTATCCGCCGATCGGTACCTGGTGTGGCCTTGACGACCGATGTTATCGTCGGTTTTCCGACTGAAACAGAAGAACAATTTCAGAGTACCGTTGCATTATTGCGGGCTGTCCGTTTCGATGCAGTGCACGTAGCCTGTTATTCACCGAGATCGGGAACATATGCGGCGGAACACTTGCCTGATGATATTCCGGCTGAAGAAAAAAGCCGCCGGCTCAAGACCGTCGAAATTTTACAGGAAGAAATCGCTACCGACATAAATGCGAAGCTATCCGGACTGAAATTAGCTATACTGGTTGACGGAAGTACCAAGAGTAAGTGGCACGGTCGTACCAGAAGTGATAAACTGGTATTCTTCAGTGCTCCCGGCGATTACACGGGACGGGAATTGGAAGTAAGGATCGACAGGACCGGGCCGTGGTCGCTTCAGGGATCAATTACATAAGATCCGGTAGACAGATAAACCGGGGCAAAAACAAGGAGGAAACGTGAAAATTACAGGAATATTACTTTCGGTACTGGCACTGCTGCTGATTGCGGCGGGATGTGTCCCGGTTTCCGAAACGACTTCCACCGACGGCTCAAGCGGGGCAACCGGTTTTATGGGTTATTTACCCATGATCATCATACTGGTCTTGCTCTTCGGCATGTTCTATTTCTTGATGATCAGGCCGATGCGGCAGCGGGAAAAGAAACACGATGAGTTGGTCAGCAAGCTTCGGGTTGGTGACCGGGTCGTTACTGCCGGCGGTGTTTACGGGGACATTGTCAATATAGCCCAGGATAGCGTGGTCATCAAGATCGAGTCGGGAGCGACAATGCGGGTGACCAAGGGTAGTATTCTGGGTTTGCGAGAGAATTAGTCAAACCGGGTACCCGAATTGGACAATATTTTTTCA
>JBBITI010000099.1:0-6686 GCA_037440885.1 Dehalococcoidales bacterium
GAACATTGACTGTTAATCGAAGTCGGCTTATACTCATGCAACGTCAGAGTCAGTTAATTACTCAGGAATATCAGGAGATATTACTTGGTCAATTTAGGTTCCCAGAAACGAGATAACAAGTTTTATGCGCTGTTACAGCAGGCGACAGCAAACATTGTTAAAATGGCCAAAGAGTTAAAAGAGTTGATTCATGTGTGGGATTATACTACAGAAAGAGTAACAATTCTGACCGATCTGGAACAGGACGGGGATGCAATCACACATGAGATCATGAAGCTTTGTTACCGTAATTTTATCACGCCTCTTGATCGCGAGGACATCGGTGCGATAGCGCGGGCGATTGATGATGTGGCAGATAGCATTCACGCAGCGGCAGATGTTCTTTTGTTGTATAAGGTTGAGTTACCGACGGAAAAAGCGAAGGAATTGACGAGTGTTATCGAACGTGTGGCTATCGAAGTGGAAGGCGGAATAGCTAGCTTATTCGGCAGAATCAATCATGATGAACTACTAAAACGGACCAAAGAAATAAATCATCTGGAAAATTTGGGCGATGAAATATATCGGGCTGCAGTCGCTGGTTTACTCGAGAGTGATAATGAAGATCTTTATGTTGTGAAATGGCGGAAGGTCTACGAGTTAATGGAATCGGCTATTGATGATTGTGAATTTGTAGCTGATGTTCTGGAAGGGGTATCCATGAAGTATGCATAACTCAGGGAATCGATTGCCGGAAAAAAGAGAAAAAAGATGCAGTTAAGCCACGAAGAGGAGGGCCATGATCATGGATGAACCTAATATGAGGGTACAATTACAGCAAAGGAAAGATGATCTGGTAGCCATGGGGCTAATGGTGCAAAAAGCGCTAAGCGGTGCAGTAGAGGCCTTGAAAACCCGTAATCTGGCAATGGCACGCCGCATCATGGCTGATGATGCCAGAATCGATGACAAACGTTTTGAAATTGAGAATAAATGCATTGATATGATGGCAGAGAACCGGAACTCGCGAACAGACCTGCGCACTCTAGTTGCGATATTAAGCATGATAATCGAACTGGAGAGAATTGGTGATTATGCGGAGGGGATTGCCAAAATAGTAATTTTAATCGGAGATGAACCACCGTTAAAGCCGCTGATCGATATTCCGCGGATGACCGAAATAACGGTCGAAATGGTTGATACCAGTCTGAAATCATTCCTTTCTGGGGATGTGGAGTTGGCCAAAAAAGTGACCACGATAGACAACACAGTAGATAATCTATATGACCAGGTTTTCCGTGAATTACTCACTTTTATGATGGTCGATCCTAAAACGATCAGCAGGGCGACACGACTGATCTGGGTAGCCCATAACCTGGAAAGAGCCGCTGACCGGGCAACCAATATTGCTGACCGTGTTATTTATACGGTAAGCGGTTAATCAGAGGACGGTGGCGATTATTTGCGACAAACTTCAATCTCTTTACGGCCAGAAAGCATAGTATTACCAATCAATTCCATTGCTGTCCAAAATCAATAATCAACTTTAATTCGGACAGCAATGGGATCCCAAACAAGCCTCCGATTGCCGGTTTAAAAACAGTAAGACAATATTCTTTGCCAATTTGTTCTCTATTTCTTTTATTGAGATACAATTGCGGAGTTATTCTGCTTTGATGGCCCGGGCTATATTAGCTCCCATATCTCTACACCGGCTCAGATCCTCGGTTTTCGGCTGCCATTTTGCTTTTACACCTTCTGTTGCTTTTGGGATCTTACAGACAGCCAGGTGGTCTTCGATAAGTTTCACGGACTCTCCACTCCAACCATAACAGCCAAAAGCGGCACCGATTTTGTTCTGGAATTTAAGTCCCTTAAGGTCTTCCATAATCGGGGTGATAGTGGGTAACAATCCGTTATTGAAAGTGGGAGAACCGATGATGACGGCTTTTGCCTTAAAGATTTCTGTGACAATGTCGTTTCGGTCAGAAACGGGTAAATAAAAAGTCTTGTAAGGTATTTTTTCCGACATCAATCCAACACCAATTGCTTCTGCCATACGTCGGGTACCTTCCCACATGGTGTCGTACAAGATCACGGCAGATTGTTGCGGAATCTGTTTTGCCCATTGCTGGTATTGCTTCACAATCTGGATTGGATCATTTCGCCAGATAATGCCGTGACTGGGCGCGATCATATTGACCGGCAGGTTTAGTGCAAGCACTTCATCAATTTTCTTTAATACCTGGGAACTGAATGGGGTAAGAATGTTGGCGTAATATTTTAAGGCTTCTTGGTAGAGTTCTTCCCGGTCAACATTATCGTTAAAATGGTCGGCAGTAGCATAGTGTTGGCCGAAGGCATCATTTGACATAAGTAGATTATCGCCAGTGACATAGGTAAACATACTATCCGGCCAATGTAGCATGGGAGCTTCGATGAAAACCAGATCCCGTTTACCGATATTTATTTTATCGCCGGTTTGGACTGCTTGAAAGTTCCAGAGTTGGTGGTAATGACCTTCCACACTCTCTCGACCACGTTTTGAGACGACAACAGTTGCCTGCGGCGCATATCTCATTACATCAGGAAGTGATCCAGAATGGTCTGTTTCGGCGTGATTAGCTACCACGATATCGATCCGTCGTGGATCGATAATCTCCGAGATGTTTTTTATGAGTTCCATCGTATATGGTCCCCAGACAGTATCGACCAGGACGATTTTTTCGTCGACGATCAAGTAGGCGTTATAAGAAGTACCGCGATGTGTGCTAAGTTCAAATCCATGAAAGTGACGCAGTGCCCAGTCAACATAACCGACCCAGTAAATGCCTTTAGTTAATTCAATTGGCATGTGCTCCTCCTATCAATGAATTCCATTATCCCCATGATTTTCTGCGAAGATTTATATTTTCACTTCCCCGGACAGTTAGGCAAGCTTCACGATTGCCGGGTATATAGCGTGAAGAATAATGATATTTTAGCTTGTTTTAAGTAAGAGAGTAATAGTCACAAATTTGTGCAATTTTCTGAATTTCAATTCGAAGGCGAAAAAGCAACCAATGCGTTATTCAGGGTGCAGGTTCATCAATCATATAACCGCTTTTCGGCATCGTGCGGATAAGGATGGGTTGGTTAGAATCCTTTTCGATTTTATTACGTAGACGGCTAATCCATGTTCGCAATAACTGGATGTCATTGCGATATTCTGATCCCCATACGCGAGTCAGGAGTTCTTCGTAAAGCATTAAACGGCCGGCATTTTGAGCTAACTCGCTGATGAGAAGCCATTCGATGCGGGTTAACCGGATCTCCTGGTTATTAATAGTGACTAACCGTTTAGTAAAGTCGATGGCGAGATCACCAGATCGATACATCTGATGGATCTTTCGGTTATTGGATAGTCCAATACGGCGTTTCACCGCATCGATACGTGCTACAAGTTCATCAGGGCTGAATGGTTTGGCGATATAGTCGTCGGCGCCAAGACCAAGTCCTTTGATACGGTCGACATCAGTCCCTTTAGCGCTAAGAAAAATAACAGGTACGGAAGAGAAAGTCCGGAGTTCACGCAAGGTTTCGAATCCATCCAACCTGGGCATCACTACATCCAGAACAATTAGATCAGGTTCTTGCGCCTGAGCTTGTTCTAATGCTTCGATCCCATTAGTAGCGGTGATAACTTCGTAACCCGAGGCACGTAGCTTGGACGTGAGGAAATTAATGATGCGGGGCTCATCATCGACAACAAGGATGCGAAATTGTTTCAAAATACCTCACCGCTGGTCCCGTTTTTGAAGAAAATGATATCCAGAACTCAAGAATATGTCAATAATATGATGATTGCGAAGATGTGTTTAAGGATGTTAATGAACTCCGTATGAAAAACAATCGATTGATTGTGTGAATACATCAATTAAGTTACTATCATTTGTTCGCCGACCGTAATGTCGTTGGATGGAGTTCAATTAATAGATATTTTAAGGGATCAAACAATCAAATGCTGTGAGATTCTTTATTATTTCCCTACTTACGAGAGAGATTACCCGGGGCAACGTCTTCGCGATAAGCGGCTACCTGTTGCTGCCACTCGCCGATGCTCCAGCCAAGTAGCCTACCCATCTCTACGGCAACAACTTCTACTGCATCTAAACCCTGGCAGGATGCTAATCCAGCCGTTCCTCGCCGTAACAGATAATCAGAAACAGTCAGGCTGCTCTCTTCTGTAACGGAATACCATACCTGGGCGAGAATATCTTTCGAATGAGGGCAGACTTTTTCATAGCCGCGAGAGTCTGTTTTGGCGATCTCTAGAACCCGGTTAAGACGAGAACCGTAAATCGAGTTAAGATGGTCCAGAAGGTCTCTCGGAAGATTGGTTTCGACAACCATTTGATCGAGGATTTCATCTGAATAGCCCGGAGCTCCCGGTAAGGGAGTATTATGGGTGATGCAATTAGCACTGACACCCAGCCGTTGACAGACGATATCTATGGCTTCTTCAGCTATCGATCTGTAACCGGTCATCTTCCCACCGAGTACCGATACCAGTCCTTTTATTCCTTCACTGGCTTCATGATCGACCAGCCTGTGAGATCGAGAAATATTGGACACCTTACTATTTTTTGAACTAACCAAAGTGCGTAATCCAGCCATGGTATAGAAGATATCCTGTCGGTCAAATGCAGGAAAAGAACGCTTGACTTCACTGACGATATAGTTGATATCGACCTCATCTGCAGTGACAACGTCTTTATCTCCAGAATATTCGGTATCGGTGGTACCAATTAGTGAATAATGTTCCCATGGAATAATAAACAACAACCGTCCGTCACTCTTAGAGAAGAGTATTAGAGCATTTTCTGTGAGTTTACGGGTGACAAGGTGAATACCTTTGGTAGTTCTGATGTTGTTTGCCGGATTTGCGAATGCCATATTCAGAATGTTATTTGACCAGTGACCAGTAACGTTTACAATCATGGAGCACTCGATTTCAACGCCCTGAGACGATAAACGGTCTTTAAATTTTAATCCCTGGATAGTTCGATCATGAGTATTGATACCGACTACCTCTGCATGGTTCATCACTACAGCACCATTTTCAGCAGCGGAGATAGCGTTTTCGATACATAGTCTCTCAGGATAGGCAATTTGGCAATCATAGAACTGATAGGCTCCCTTAAAGCCTTTCATTTCAAGTTGTGGCTCGACAGAAATTGTTTGTTGGTGTGAAAGATATTTGTAGCCAGGGACGCTTTTATCATAGGAAAGCATGTCATAAAGCTTCATGCCTGTACCCATGACGAGGCGTTGTGATACACCTGTAAGCGGTAGGAGGAAAGATAGCGGCTTAACCAGATGAGAGGCGATACGTAATAGTACTTCTCTTTCTTTCAGGTCCAGTCGCACGAGCTTGAAATCCAGGTGACTGAGATATCTCAGCCCGCCATGGATCAGCCGTGTTGAACGGGAAGTAGTCCCATAGCCGAAATCATCTTTTTCTAGTAATAATGTTCTCAAGCCTCTTAAGGCAGCATCGCGTGCAACACCGGTACCAATGACACCACCGCCGATAATGGCCACGTCAAATTTCTCTTTTGAAACTGTATTTAAATCTCTTTTCATCCAAACCTTTCCATTCAAACGATTGATCTAAATGCACATCCGAGATACTACTAAGCCCACCCAATACTACGTTCGACTGCTCTTTGCCATCCTGCTATCAAATTATCTCGTGTCCTCCTGTCCATCGATGCTGTCCAGGTACGGTCGGCTTTCCATTTTATCCTCAACTCTTCTGTATCATGCCACATACCAGTCGCTAGACCGGCAGCATATGCAACACCTAAGGAGGTTATTTCTGTAACGCTGGCCCGGATCACCGGACGATCCAGTATATCCGCCTGGAATTGCATCAGGAGATCATTGACCACCATGCCGCCATCGACTTTAAGCTGGTTCAATTTAACTCCGGAATCCTGCTCCATGGCCTCAAATAGATCACGTGTCTGGTACGCGGTTGCTTCGAGGACAGCGCGAGCGATATGCCCGCGATTACTGAAACTCGTTAAACCGATAAGGATACCGCGCGCTCTGCTATCCCAGTATGGCGCAAATAACCCGGAGAAAGCTGGGACAAAGTAGACACCTCCGTTATCTTCAACAGTTCTCGCCAGCATTTCAATCTCGCTGGATTTGTTTATCAATTTTAGATTATCACGTAACCACTGGACAACAGAGCCGGTCATCGCAATGGGGGCTTCGAGACAATATACTGGTGGTGTTCCAGCGATCTGGTAGGCGATCGTAGTCAGCAATCCATGATTGCTGGGAACCGGGTTATTACCGGTATTCATGAGGAGGAAACAACCGGTACCGTAGGTATTTTTAGCATCGCCGGGTTGAAAGCAGGTTTGTCCAAATAAAGCTGCTTGCTGATCGCCGAGATCACTGCAGATGGGTAAGGATATACCGAATGGTCCATCTTTGACCGTATATCCGTAAGCGTTAAATTCTACAGATGGTCGAATTGAAGGGAGCATTGAACGAGGGATCTTCAGAATATCCAGGATCTCGTCACACCAATCGAGAGTTTTCAGATCCATCAACATTGTCCGGCTGGCATTAGTCACATCGGTCACATGTATTCCTCGCCCCGGCCCCCCGGTCAACCACCATATCAACCAGGTATCGATATTACCAAAAAG
>JBBITI010000100.1:0-6316 GCA_037440885.1 Dehalococcoidales bacterium
CCACTGGTAGAGTAAAATAAAAATTGGTCCATGCCGGGGTGTTTAATATCCCGCTTCTACCGGAAAAAGGTGTCAGTATCGACTGTGCTTCAATCGTGGCCCGCAAAGTCTCGCTGGGGGTGAAGATATTGAAGGCTGCCAGCATACTTTTTACCAGTGACGGATTGATCAGGTAAAATAGTCCCAACCCCGCCAGACCACCCACCACAATGCATAACGGATACAGGAAACGGTTCAGGCGGTATCTCTTTAAAATGCGCGACAATACCCAGAGAACCGCCGGTATCAATAATCCGATAACAAGCGACGGCGGCAGTAGCGGCTGGAGTTTTATTGGAATGAACACCAGGCTGATAAAACTCACCAGGAAAACAATTATTCCCAGGGCAAGCAGGTAATCGGAATTTCGTTGCCTTATATGTTCGATAATAAATTGCACCACAAAGAAAAGGGCGACCGCGAAGACTACCAGTAATGCGCCCTGCCAGGAAAAAATATATAAACCCAGGAATAGCCCGCTTAAAATCGCATAAATTGAAGGCCTGAGAACCTTCTCCCATTTTCGGCTCTTGAAGTCAAGCAGTGTAATATCGCGTATCCTTGCTGATTTCACCGCCATGATCAGAAACAGTATCGCTGTTGTACTGAGCAGTGTCTCCATCACATGCTGGTCGGTAAAACCGAGAATGGAACGACCAAGGAATTCACCGGGTAACAGGGCTACCAGGGCGCCCGCAATAATCCCCGCCCACCGCCCGTGCTTCCCCCAGAGTTCTTTTCCGATGAAATAAGCCGGGATGACTGTCAGAGCCCCCAGTACCGCCGGGAAATACACTCCCAGCACATCAAGCAAATGTTGTGAGGGAGTGCCCAGACCTGCAATCCAGGCAATTACTCCTAACACCCATTGGAACAGAGAGGGTAATAGCTCGTACGGCATCCCGAATAATAGATAGGGGTCCACTGCCGGAAAATGCGGAAAGTTATTGACCAGCCCTTGGACCAGGCGCATGTGATAGTAAGCATCATTGCCGGTGAAAGCAATTCCGTTCGCCGTAAATACGTTGCTGTAAGGCAATAAAACACGAATCACAAATCCGATGACGCAAAGCGTGAATAATTCTAGCCCCGGTATCAGTATCGGCAGTATTCTGGAAGCTCTCACTATCGATCTCCTGAAATCAAATATGAATCACCGGTCATCCGTTTTAACGGTTAGTATTGCATAATGCCCGGTTCCAATCAAGATCTAATCTCATTCCATGCTCAATCTGTGAATCCGTCTCCACGAGATTCAGCCTTGACATGAATCAGCCGGGCAATTAAACTAATCAGTATCGAGACAGGAGTAATGATTGATTTGCCCGGCATGTAAAAACAGCATGATCGTTGTCGAGCGCGATGATATCGAACTCGATCATTGCACTAACTGTGGCGGTACATGGTTCGATTCCGGAGAAATTGAACTTTTGCTGGCGCGTTTGGGGAGTAAAGATACGGGGACGTTTTTAAACCGTATTCGGCTTCAACCGGCAGCAAAAACAAAAGAAAAACCGCGAAAATGCCCCTTCTGTCTTGAGAAAATGACCAAGACTTTGATAATCGATCAACCGGAAATCCTTGTGGATGTCTGTAGTCGAGGTCAGGGTATCTGGTTCGATGGCGGAGAGCTTGAAGATCTGGTTTCCAATTTTCCCAGTGGAACGGTTTCCGGACTTGACACCAACAAGTTGGTTTCTGAATTTATCAGTGACGTCTTTCATACCTATCACGAAAATAAGCACGGTTAGCCGCGACCTGAAGGCTCGTCGGAAGGAGGAATATCCTTGGGTATCGGATTATTGATTGTCCTTGGATTGATCATTCTCGTTATCGTTATCTTCGGCGCCGTCATTGTTGGCATGTATAATACCCTGGTCAAGTTACGCAACCAGGTGAAAAATGCCTGGGCTCAGATCGACGTCCAGTTAAAACGGCGGTACGACCTTATCCCCAATCTGGTCGAAACAGTAAAAGGATATCGTAATTTTGAACGTGAGACCCTTGAGGCGGTGACTAAAGCACGTAACATCGCTCTCCAGGCATCATCTTCCGGATCCGGAGCCGCCGAGCGCGGAAAAGCCGAAGGCGAACTCAGCAGCGCTCTCGCCCGTCTCATGGTTGTGGTCGAGCGTTATCCTGATCTGAAAGCAAACCAGAACTTCCTCGCCCTGCAGGAAGAATTGACATCAACCGAAAATAAGATCAGCTTCTCCCGGCAGTATTATAACGATTCGGTCCTCCGGTATAACAACCAGACCCAGGTTTTCCCGTCCAATATTATCTCCGGTATTTTCAACTTCAGGGCGGGAGAATTTTTTGAAGTCAACGTAGAAGCTGAGCGCCAGGCGCCTAAAGTAGATTTTAAAGCTTAAGAAATCTTATGATTTGGGAGCAGATTCGCTCTAACCAGATACGCACCATAATACTGGTAGTATCGATGGGTGTATTACTACTCGCTATCGGCTACTTTCTTGGTCTTCTTTTCTTTGCCAATGCCATCGCCGGGGTTATCATCGCAATCATCGTCTGGGCACTGATGAACCTTATTGCCCTAACTCAGGGCGATTCCATACTCCTTGCGGTCTCCGGAGCTCGCAAGATCAGCAAGGCTGACCACCCCAAACTTTACAACGTGGTCGAAGAAATGAAGATCGCATCCGGACTGGAAAAAATGCCCGACGTTTATATTATCGATGATCCTGCTCTCAATGCTTTTGCCACCGGTCGTAATCCCCAGCACGCTTCGGTCGCCATCACCTCCGGATTATTACATAAATTGAACCGCGATGAATTACAGGCCGTCATCGCCCACGAGATCGGCCATATTCGCAACCGCGACGTTCAGCTCATGGTCATGTTGAGTGTGTTACTGGGAAGTATTGTGATGATTTCCTGGTATGCCACGCGTTACATGTTTTTTGCCGGTGCCGGCGGTAGCCGGCAGCGCAGCTCTTCCGGTGGTGGCGGCGGACAAATTATTATCCTCGCCATCGGTATCATCCTGATGATTCTGGCACCGATTGCCGCCCAGTTTATCTACTTCGCCGTATCTCGTAAACGGGAATATCTCGCCGATGCCTCTTCTGCCCTCTATACCCGTTATCCCGAAGGTCTTGCCTCGGCACTGGAAAAACTGGCTTCTTCCAACACTCGCGTTCAAAAAGCCAATAAAGCCACCGCCCCCATGTACATTATTAACCCGTTGCAAAAACGTTCTCTTTCTGCTGCATCCTTGACCAGCACCCATCCCCCCATCGCTGAACGAATTCGCATTTTACGGTCGATGGCTGGCTCTTCTTATGCTGATTATGATAAAGCTTACCGGTCTGCACATAGCGGAGCCGGTGTCATACCCGGTTCGGGCTTAACCTCTTCTTCGTTAGGAATCAGAGAGCCTTCTGCTGAAAATAATCCGGTCGAAGACCTTGCCGGTCGTATCGAACGCACTCGCGAAAACTCCAATGCTATGTGGCAATTGAATAATTATCGAACAACCGATTGTGACTGCGGCACTCGCCTCCGTGTCCCGCCTGATTATCGGTCATTGACTGTCAGATGCCCGCACTGCGGAAGGATATATCCCGTCCCACGCTAACCATGTATGTGTTTTTTCCTATACCGAACCTCATCTCCGAAATCAGGAGAATCGCTCGGGATCCAATGATGTCTCATGACGGCACCTTCTCATGCCACTGTATCGAAAAGGTTCCGAATAATCGAAGCTGACTTGAATTAGATACAAATGCCCGTCTGATTGTCCAATCTCCGCCGAGGTCGAAGGATTGCATGGCTGAACCACCGGACTAAATTGTCACAGCTTCACCACCGTCACCCCGTCGCCCCCTTCCCCTTTACCGCCGGGCTGAAAGGAACGCACCAGGGGGTGTTCTGCCAGGATTTCCCGCACGATTTTGCGTACCGTACCGGTCGCGAATCCGTGGATAACGCGGACTTCGACGATCCCGGTAGCGGCCGCGTTGTTCAGGTAGCTGTCCAGTTCCGGTTCAATCTCTGCCGCCCGCTTGCCCCGCAGGTCGATTTGCAGCGATACCGGTTTGCTGACCTGCTTGGTCAACGGGATAAACTTCGTTTGTGCTGCACCGGGAATGGCGATGACTTTCTCCAGGCTGTGCAGGCGGATCGTTAATTTGGCTTTTCCAGCCTGGATCTCTGCCTGACCAGAATCCGGGTTTATAGAAATGACCGTGGCTTGCAGGTTGGCTTCTTTCAGCCGGACGGTGTCGCCGGGTTTCAGCGCATTGTCTTCAGGTGGGGATGGCTCACTGCCGGAAGGTAAACGGATCTCCGGTTGTTTCCAGGTCTCGTTTTGCAAACGCTGCTGGACCGAGGCCAGCGTCGCTTTGGCTTGCGCCACGGTCTCCCGGGAACGGGCTTTCTGAAGCTCGGCTGAGGCAGTGCGGATCTCACGCTGTAATTCGGCTGCCTCCCGGACAACGATATCGTGCGTGCTTTGTTTCAATTTACGCTCTTCTGCGACCACAGCATTCAACCTGGCTTCGATATCCGCCTGCTGGCGTTGCCTGTTTTGTTGCTCGACTGCGATCTCGCGGCGTGCAGCCGAAAGCAAGTTTCTCTCCCGAACCAGGTCTGCGAGCAGGGCATCCAGGGCTTGTGTGCCTTCACCGATCATCTTGCGAGCATCGGCGATGATTTCTGCCGGCATGCCGAGGTGTTCGGCGACAGTCAGGGCGTTGCTGCCGCCGGGGACACCGACGGTAAGGTGATAGGTCGGTTGTCCGGTTATCGGATCAAGGTCCAGCGAGGCATTTTGCAGTCCACTGGTGGCATGGGCAAAAGCTTTCAGATCGTCGTAATGCGTCGTGGCGACTGCCAGCGTTCTCCGGGCAAGCAGGTGCATCAAAATAGCGCGGGCTAATGCCGAGCCTTCCGCCGGATCGGTACTGGCGCCCAGTTCGTCCAGGAGGACCAAGCTGCGGGTGCTGCTATTTTTGATAATTCTGACAATATTGCCGACGTGCCAGCTAAAGGTCGATACGGTCTGCTCGATACTCTGCTCATCACCGATATCGGCGAATATACTGTCGAATAACGGCACCGTACTGTTGATATCTGCCGGGATAGGGATCCCCGACAGCGCCATCAGGCTTAATAATCCTACCGTCTTCAGGGCGACGGTTTTGCCACCCATATTCGGTCCGGTAATTACCAGGATGGAATAGTCGCTTCCCAGTTCGGCAGTCAGCGGAACGGCTTTTTCGCCGAGCAGCGGATGGCGGGCTGCGATCAGTTTCAGTACAGGCTGGCTTTCCGCAGGATCACTAATCACCGGCTCGACCGCTCCGGCGTAATAAGCATATTTGCCTTTCGCCATTAACAGGTCGAGTTGCGCGATGACCTGGATGTTCCGCAGAATTAACGACGATTTGCCGGCGATATCAAGACTGATTGCTCTCAGGAGGCGTTCAATCTCGTTTTTTTCTTCACTGATCAACTGGCGTACTTCATTGCCCAGTTCAAGAGTGGTCCAGGGTTCGATGAAGATGGTAGCACCGGTGTTCGACATATCATGCACAATGCCGCGAATATCTTTCCGGTGTTCTACCTTGATCGGAATGACGTAGCGGCCTTCCCGCTCGGTAATAATCGGTTCCTGGACTATTTTCCGTCCTTTGGCTGAATTCAGGGTGGCTTCAAGCCGGCTTACCAGTTGTTCCCGAGTTTTACGTAACTTACGCCGGATATCGCCGAGCCGGGATGATGCGCTGTCGGTTACTTCTCCGGAGGGACTGATACAGCGGGCGATTTCCTTTTCGATTTCCGGTGTTTCGGTGATGCCGCCGACGATAGCCCACAATCGCGGGTAGCCAGCAGCCCGGCGGCCCAGGTTGCGCCGTACCTGGTGGACCGCCGCCAGTGTTTGTTGCAGATCGAGCAACACCGGCGGGTCCAGGATTTTCCCGAGGGCGGCAGCTTTAACCGCTTCACGGATATCCATGACCGGTCCGATGCTGAAGTGCTCTTCCCCTACCAGCTTCCGGGCTTCGGCTGACTGGGCGAGCAATGATACCAGAGTTTCTTTGTCCCGCAACGGGGCAATATCCGCAACCATTTCCCGGCTTACGTCAAAAGAAGTATATCCGGCGATTAGTTCTTTTACCTTGGGGAACTCCAATAATTCCAGGCTCTTGTTATCCATTCCTATCCTGCTTGTATAAAATAAAAAGAGGCTTCGGGTATGCTTCACCCGTGAGCCTCCGTATTGTATCATTCCGGAATGCTTATTTGAAGCACC
>JBBITI010000101.1:0-6071 GCA_037440885.1 Dehalococcoidales bacterium
ATGCGGCTGATAAGTTCGTACCCCATCAAGGAATAGAAATTCTGTGCTTTGATGTAATTCTGTTTGCCGGAGGTTTCGATCAGGATCAAACGTCCCTGCTGCGCTTTGATCTTTTCTTCGGCGACCTTCAGTAAAGCTCGCCCCACCCCCTGCCGCTGCGCTCCCGGTGCCACCGCCATCCAGTACACGTCCCAGGTACCGGTGGTAATCGGTGTCGGCCCGTAACAGATATAACCCAGGATTTCTAAATTGACTATTCCAACGTAAGTATGGTAACCGGAGACCGGACCTTCGGATAAATAGGCATCGATTAGTTCTTCGGCGACATCGACCTCTACCGGTTTGAACTCGGAAGTATTTCGCAAAATCTCCATCACCGCTGTCTTATCATCCCTTTTCATCTCGCGGACTTCAGTTGGCATTAACACGCTCCATCGCCAGCCGGATTATTTTTTCAATCATCCGGGCATAACTCATGCCCGCGACCCGGGATTGTAAGGCAACCCCGTATCCCGGTGACAGGTCTGGATTCGGATTAACCTCGATGACCTGTGGCACACCATCGTTGCCCATCCGGAAATCAACCCGGGCATACCCCGAACACCCCAGCGCCTTGAATGCCGCAGACGCCGCATTGTTGATTTGGTGTCGAATCGATTCATCGATCTGGGCCGGACATACCGGCATTGATGACTTGAAATAGAGACTATCCGGTTCCCATTTTGCCTCAAAAGTGAGTATGCGCGGGTAGCCTTCCGGTAAAGTGTAAACAATTTCAGATATCGGGAAAACCTCGGGTTGATTGTTTCCCATCACTGTCACGTTAAACTCTCGACCGTCAATAAATTCTTCGATTAATGCCTTGCCGTAAGACTCGGTTACAAACCGGACCTGCACTTCCAGAGACGTAAGATCGTTTACAATACTTTGTTCGGTCACACCGTGCGAAGCGTCTTCAGCCGCCGGTTTTACTATGCAGGGCAACTTTAATCGGAACTGATTGATATTTTCCGGTACTAATACCTGAAAATCAGGCGTCGGTATCCCGAATTTTTGTAAGATAGTCTTTGTCTTTGCCTTATCCAGGGCAAGTTCCAAAGCCGGCGCTGCGCAACCCGTGTATGAAAAGCCGACCTGCGCCAGTATCCCGGCTACCGTAGCCTCTGTCTCCGGTCGCCCGGCAAAACCTTCAAAAAGATTGAAAACAACATCTGTCTTGAGTTGTGCGATTATTTCCCTCGCTTTTTCGAGCGGCGACAGAAGAGAAACCTTTTCAACCGTATACCCGAGTTTTTCCAGGGCATCGTGGACTGCTTTAACTTCGACCAGTACTCCCTTGACCGCTTTCTGCTCGCCCAGAGCAGTATACCGGTCTTTTTCGGGAGCATTAAATATTATTGCTGCTCGTGGGCTCATCGCTACACCTCTCTAAAGCAGCATCGACTATCGCCAGAATCAGGGCGGGATATGACCAGCCCATTTTCCCGGACATGATTACTATGTCCCCGCTGTGCGGATTGAGACCGGGTAACGGATTAATTTCCAGAAAGTAAGGGGTTCCGTCACGGCCGATGCGAAAATCCACCCTGGATATGTCCCGGCAGCCGAGAGTGTTGAATACTTTTATCGCTGCATCCTCGATTCGTTCCATTGTTTCTGGGTTCAGTCGGGCCGGGCATTCATACTCAACCAGTCTTTCCCAGTCCCTTTTTACTTCCAGAGAATATACAAAGTCGGGATCAGCCTCGCGCGGTAACACCCGCATAATGCCGATGACTCGCGGGGGATTTCCAATGAGACCGGTAGTGACTTCATCTCCGTAGATGAACTCTTCCACAATTACTTCCTGTCGATATTGATTTATCAGAGAAGTAACTATCCCGTTTATGTCTTTTAAGCTGTTGATCCTGGAGCTATTGCGTACACCCTTGCTCGAACCTTCGTGTAACGGTTTGACGAACAGCGGGAATTGGAGACCAGCCCAATCCGCCGTCTCAAGTTCCCTGCTGTTCCGGATTGTCCGCCATTTTGGTGTCGCCACGCCAGACTGGACGACCAGCCTCTTCGTCATATCCTTATCCAGGGAGACTGCCAGTGCTAACGGATCGGAGCCGGTATAGGGAATTCCAAGCATCTCCAGGATACCGGGGATCTGCGCTTCGCGACCGCGATAATTACCCAGGCCTTCGGCTATATTGAATACAAGATCGACTTTTTCTTTTTGAACAGCGTAAATAAAATCACGGCCACCACCGAGCATCACAGCAGAATGTCCTCTGGTCTCGATCGCGGCCGCGATCCCTTTTATCGTTTCTAGAGAATCGTACTCTTCAAGAGCGTCCTCGGGTAATTTTTCTAAAGTAAGTCCGCTCTTGACCGCTTCTTTTAGATCATAGCTAAGTCCGATCCTCATCCTTCAGCTTACCGCACTACCTTATCCAGCATCGCAAAGGCTAACTGGGCGCTGTTTCCCTGCCGGGTCCCGTTACTGTCACGGCGATTCAACTTTACCGGGGTTTCAACCGTAGTACTCTTTGTTACCGAGCCCCGCCTGCCTTCTGGATTACGGAAATTGAACAACTTGCCTTCATAGTTCTTCAGGATTAATTCATCATCATTTTGTGAAAGCACGTAGTTCGGCTGCATCGGTACCTTCCCGCCGCCTCCCGGCAGATCGATAACATAAGTCGGCACCGCCAGGCCGGAGGTAAAACCTCGCATACCCCTTATTATCTCGATACCGGTCTGTACCGGCGTATGCAAATGCTCGGTTCCCTGGACTTCGTCACACTGGAACAGATAATACGGACGCACCTTGATGCGTAACAACCCCCGGCATAACTTCAATTGGGACTCAACACTGTCATTGATCCCTCTTAATAATACCGACTGGTTGTTTACCGGTATTCCGGCACGTACCAGGCGATCTACGGCTGCCGCTGCCTCCGGAGTAATTTCCCTGTAGTGGTTGAAATGGGTATTGAACCAGATCGGACCATATTTTGAGAGCATGTCACAAAGCTCGGCATCGATGCGCTGCGGTAATACTACCGGATATCGTGAACCGATACGAATAATCTCGATGTGCTTTATCTCGCGCAGGCTGATCAATACTTCCTCCAGCTTTTTGGTAGCAAGTGTCAGCACATCACCACCCGAGATGATAACGTCACGCACCTCTTCATGTTGCCGCAGATAAGCCAGCATGGCGTCGATCTCTTCCTGGGAGCGAACCCAGACGCCGTTCTGCCACTCCCTCTTGCGCGTGCAATGACGGCACAACATCGGGCACAGGTTGGTCAGGACCATTAAAGCCCGGTCGGGATACCGGTGTACCAGCCCGGGCACCACAGAATGCTTTTTTTCTTCCAGCGGGTCTTCAAATCCGGTTCCGGCAAGCGCGATTTCCTGGAAACAAGGCACTGCTTGCTTCCTGATGGGATCATCATGATCGTCGGGGTTGATTAATGAAAGATAATATGGAGTGATGGAGATAGGATATTTTTCGGTAACCAGTCTGAGTTGAGTTAATTCTTTACTGGACAGAGAAATATGTCTGGACAGTTCTTCAACAGAAGTAATCCGGTTGCGGAAATGCCATTTCCAATCATCCCAAGTTTTTTGAGGAATATGAGCGTATGAGCGGCGCCTGATATCAGGCGCGGTGGTACTCGGAGGTTCGTCTACCTCGCACTCCGCAACGGTAGTACCGGGAGGTTCATCCTCGGCAACTTTAGTAATCAGCGCTTCCGTATTCACCTGGGCAATGCCTCCTTGTTCATTCTCGGTATTCATATTCTTCGCGAATTATGAATACATCACATAGTTTCTCTTATAACACCAAGTTATAGCTGTGTCAATAGGTTTTCTGCTCTTGATTAAAATATTTTTAGAATTGCTTTAATAAAACATTTTCCTGGACTGCAGGTATCACGATTTTCTCCCGGTTTCGTTACCACCTACTTTTTTTGTATCCGCGGCATGTAACCGCCGTGCAATCGTCCCATACTGTCGCTCGGTAATCGGTGGCGACTGAATAACAGGTCGAAAACTGCCACCCGCGGCACACGGCGCACCTCTTTGAAACTGCGCAGGAATACAATTACCACGATCGCTCGCAGCAAACCGGAAACTACAAAGAGTGTAAGCAGGCTGAAACCGAGTAACGGAGGCAGTCTCGTCGCCAGGAAACTGCCGAAAAAAGCCCCGAAGCAAACCGCTACGCCGTTCATCGCATTAAAAACCGCAATGCGGCCGGTCTTCAACGCGGGAGCCGCCGCATCGTAAATAAAATTTACCGCCGCCAGGTTGAATCCCGCCCAGGCGAAGCTGGAGAAGGTTTCGGCAATGACCAACCACCAGACCTGTTTGCTTACCAGCCATAATAAGGGAATGAAGGGAATCAGCACCGCTGTAATTTGAATCACCCGGATATTGCCGGCACGGTCGGCCCGCCTTCCCCAGTAAGTCAGGAAAAACAGGCCGGTCAGGCTGCCGACCGAAGTGATGATTACATAACTGATATAGCTGAAATTTAAGTCGCGCAGCATGTACACCGCAAAGAAGGGTGAAGCCATGTTGGTTACGAAACTGACCAGTGCCACGAATATGCTGAACCGGCCCAGGTTATTCGATCCCAGTCCTCTGATGACGTTAAAAATACTCTCCTGGTTAGTTTTACTGATCGCCATCGGCGGTTCGTATTGCTTCGACAAAAAGTATAGAGATCCCAGCCGCGCCAGGATCGCGCCGCTGAATATCAGTACAAATCCTGTAAAACCGCTATTTTTTAGCAGTTGCAGAATACCGCCGGCGGCAAAAGAGAAAACCATTGTTATCAGGCTGATGATTCGGCCGCGCCCGGCGAAATAACGACCCCTGATTCGTTCCGGTACCAGGTCGGCCATCATGCTGCCCCAGGCCGGACCGGCCATGGAACCGGCTACTGAACTGACGGTTACGAACAGGATCAGCCACCAGACCTTGTTGCCCGGCATGATGAAAGGAATCAACAGGATCGGCAACCACATCATGGCATGCAGAAATACTACCGGCAAAATCAAAGATTTCCGGCTGCCGGTTTTTTCCACCAGTTTCGGAGCAGCCAGTTGTGATAGCGCCATCAGCAGGTTCGGGATGCTCGTTAGCAAACCGATCTGTGTCGTTGTCGCCCGGAGAACCAGGGCAAAAGGTGTGATATAGCCCTGGGTTAACCCGGCCATCGCTGCCCAGAAAGACCCGTCGAAAACGCTGTATTTTAAACTTTGTTTTACTTTCCGGACTTGTCTGTTGAACATTGCCGTATATCTGTAACCCGTGAAAATACTTGTAAAAAAAAGCCCCTGACGGTACTGCCTTGTCCGTCAGGTGGCTTCTAACTGGCTTAGGTTGAGTCAGGCTGAGGAATATTCCAGTGGAGAATAAATGCCGCGCAGGCTATTTCCCCAGCGCGGTTTCTTCCTTCTTACGGATAGCCCGGCCGCCGTGTCCGTGTTTTACCTTCTTAAAGGCTTCCTGGTAACTCTTCCGCTGCATTGCTTTTTCTTGTTTTCTTCCCAATCTAAATACCCCCGTCAGGTGTCTTATTCAGTATAATGACTTTCGCTTATCTACGGCAACCCTTGTCTATCTCCCGTTGTGCCCCGGACTCGCCCATTCCATTATCGCCCGTCTTTTTCCTTCATTCAAAGTGAGGCAATATGAGATTACCCCGTCATTGACTTCTCTTTCGATAAATCCCGCGTTCACCAGTGCCTGTAGTTCCCGGTTAAGTGTATTTGGGTCGCCGTCCACTGCGTAACAGATCGTTTGTTCATCGAATCTGCTGTTGGCATGTGTGCCCCAGAAAAACATTAAATCCCTTTTCAGACGGTTAGCCCCGCTCTTCCCATTCTGTTCAGGTATATTTTTCGCTTTCTCGACCGTTTTGCAGCCCCTCCCTCGATTGTCTTTATTACCCCAAAACAGGGGGTTCTGATCCCCCTGTTTTCTTATAAAATACAAACGAACAAGAAAAACGTTTACTGCTTTTGTCTGGCTGTCAACACGTGAAGTATAACCCAACCCTTCAA
>JBBITI010000102.1:0-6000 GCA_037440885.1 Dehalococcoidales bacterium
TGGTGACGACCAAGCTATTATATGAGAATATTTCAACTGTTTGGCGGTTCTTTTATCGGTGTAACCCAGTGTCAATCTGTGGTTAAAACAGTGTCATTGGTGGAGCCGAGGGGATTCGAACCCCTTACCTTCGCAATGCAAATGCGACGTTCTCCCGAGTGAACTACGGCCCCGCAACCCTTCTATTATATCTACGCCCGCCGTCCCGAGCAAATACGTCTTATTATTGGTGGCGACGGTGCCGGATGTTATAATTGATTAGTGGATATTCTTTCCGGTTTGAATCCCGCCCAGCGTCAGGCAGTCGAAGCCCCCGACGGCCCGTTGTTGATTCTGGCCGGACCGGGCAGCGGTAAAACCCGGGTCATCACCCACCGCATTGCTTATTTGGTCAAGGTGCGCGGTGTTAGCCCGCACCGTATCATGGCTGTCACCTTCACTAACAAGGCGGCGCGCGCTATGACCGACCGCCTCGCACAGATTGCCGCCGCGTCATTGCCCGATTTGACCATGGGGACCTTTCACGCGATCTGTTCCCGGATATTACGGAAAGATGGTCGTGCCATTGGTTTGGAGCCGCATTTCGTGATCTACGACGACCAGGACCAAGTCAGCATGATAAAACGGTCGCTTCAGGTGCTGGAGATCGACCCCAAACAGTTTGCCCCGGCGGCGCTCGCCAATGCCATCTCGGCCGCCAAATGCCACACCTTGCTTCCGTCCGAATACGCCCGGCGCGGCCTTAGTTATTTCGAAGAGGTGGTCAGCCGCGTCTATGAACATTACCAGAAGTTGCTCGACGATAGTAATGCGGTCGACTTCGATGATCTTCTGATGAAGACAGTGCAGCTTTTTCGCTCTCACCCCGAGGTACTACAGCGATATCAGTCGCGCTATCTGCACCTGCTGGTCGATGAATTTCAGGATACCAACAACGTTCAGTACGATCTTATCAAGCTGATAGGTGGGAAACATCAGAATATCTGCGTCGTGGGCGACCCCGACCAGTCGATCTATTCCTGGCGTTTCGCCGACGTTGGCAATATCCTGAGTTTCGAACGTGACTACCCCCAGGCTCGAGTGATCCTGCTGGAGCAGAATTATCGCTCCACGCAAAAGATCCTCGAAACCGCCTCGCAGGTGATATCGGCCAACAAGCAGCGCAAACCGTATAAATTATGGACTGATAACGAGTCTGGCGAACCGGCGCACGTGGTCGAGACCTACACAGAACAGGAGGAAGCCCAGTTCGTCGTCGGTGAAATCGATCGTTTGGTATCTGGCGGTGCGGCCAGACTATCCGATTTTGCCGTGATGTACCGCACCAATGCTCAATCCCGCGCCCTGGAAGAGAGCTTCGTGCGCTACGGTACGCCGTATAAACTGGTCGCCGGGACCAAATTTTACGAGCGACGCGAGGTCAAGGATATCGTCGCCTACCTGCGGTTGATCCAGAACCCGGACGATGATATCAGCCTGCTACGTATCATCAACGTACCCCAACGCGGCATCGGAGAGACTACCCAGGCTCGCTTGACCGCCTGCGCAGCATCCAACGGGCAGTCGCTTTTTCGGTGTTTGCAGTCGCTGGCCGCGCCCGCTTCGACCGGTGAGAACCGGGTCAACTTTACTCCTGGCATCACCCGTACTTTGCAGTCGTTTACCACGATGATCGCCGGCTTCATCGACCAGAGTAAACGGGTTAACCTCGTAGAATTGTTCGATGCCGTCTTCACCGGAACGAACTACAAGGCTTATGTACACGCTGAACCGCAGGGCGAAGAACGTTGGGAAACGGTACTCGAATTGCGTACCGTAGCCGAGCAGTTCCGCGAGGTCGTCCCGCCGGAAGGCCTTTCCTCCTTCCTGGAGCGGGTCGCCTTGATATCCGATGTCGATAGTCTGGATGAAACCGTCCCTGCTGTAACCCTGATCACCCTGCACCAAGCGAAAGGACTGGAATTTCCCATCGTTTTCATTGTCGGTATGGAGGAAGGGCTGCTGCCCCATTTCCGCTCGCTGGATGATCCCGACCAGATGGAGGAAGAACGCCGCCTGGCATACGTCGGTATCACCCGGGCGCAGAAAAAAGTCTACCTGGTGCGGGCTTTCCGGCGTAATTTAATGGGACGCAGCAACGCTAGCGCTCCTTCCCGATTCTTGAACGATATTCCCTCCTATCTGGTCAACAACCGGTCCTGGTGGCAGAACACGGAGTCAAGCGGGGTAAAAATCGTCGATGCCATCTACTCCTGGAACAAGCCGACAACCGACCTCGCTCCCGGGAATACCGGGATCGATTTGAAAGCGGGCGACCGCGTTCGGCACGAGCAGTTCGGCAGCGGCGTGGTGGTCAACTGCCGGGCGGTCAATGGCGACCATGAATTAACCATTGCCTTTAACGGCAGTATTAAAAAACTCTTGCTCAGTTTCGCTCGTTTGCAAAAATCAACATAAATGCCAATTTGACATCTTACACGTTTCCGTGTAACATGCGGGGCAAAATGACCATTAAAATACTTAATTCTCAAGTAATCGCCCGGATCGCCGCTGGTGAAGTAGTGGAACGGCCGGCTGCCGCAGTCAAGGAACTTGTGGAAAACTCCCTCGACGCCGGTGCAACAGTAATCGCCATCGAGGCAAAGGGCGGCGGTATCGGGCTTATCCGGGTCATCGATAACGGACAGGGCATTCCCCCAGGGCAACTCGAACTGGCTTTCCATCGGCATGCCACCAGTAAAATAATCAGCGAAGCCGATCTGGAATCGATATCGACCCTCGGCTTTCGCGGCGAAGCATTGCCCAGTATCGCGGCTGTCGCTGAGGTGGAACTGGTTTCCTGCAGTAACGGCGATGCCACCGGACATTACATCACGCTTAACGATGGCCAAGTTACCCGGCACGGGATACAGGGACGGCCCCAGGGCACCACGGTAACGGTGCGCCATCTCTTCCGCAGTTTTCCAGCCCGCCTGAAATTCCTCCGTTCCCCGGCGACCGAGAACAGTCACCTGGCTGTCGTCGTTTCCCAGTATGCCCTGGCTTACCCAGAAGTCAAATTCAACCTTGCCGTTGACGAGAAAAACATTTTCAGCAGCCCCGGCACAGGCAACTTGCGCGATGCCGTCCTGGCGGTACACGGACTGGAGACCGCCCGCAACATGCTGGAGATCGAGCGGGACGAAAGGTGGCGCGATCATGCGGCAGACCGCAATATCACCATAAGCGGCCTTATCGGTACCCCGCAAATCGCCCGTTCCAGCCGCGATTACCTCAGTTTTTTTGTCAATCGACGCTGGATCAGCAGCCGTCTGCTGGCCAGGGCGGTTGCCGATGCCTATCACGGGCTGTTACCGGTGGGACGTCATCCGGTCGTCGTTATCAATATCGAACTGCCCGCCCGCGAGGTCGATGTCAATATCCACCCGGCGAAAAGCGAGGTCAAGTTTCGCGACGAACACGCCGTTTTCGGCGCTGTGCAGAAAGCGGTGCGCGGCACCCTGCTCTCTGCCGCTCCGGTGCCCACAATTCAACAAACTGCGGGGAATTATACCGCCCTGACCCGGCATGCTCCGGTGCCAACTTCAACTTCATCTTCTCCCGCCCGTATTCCTGCAACTCCCCTGCCCGTTTTCGCCGAAATTATCTCACCCGAAAAAGCGGCGCCGTTGCTCCGGAATGCACTGCCCGCTTTGCGACCGGTCGGTCAGATTGCCGCTACCTATATTGTGGCTGAAGGACCGGACGGACTCTATCTCATCGACCAGCATGCCGCCCATGAGAGAATCCTCTTTGAAAAAGTGCAACGGCAACAAAACGGACGCGGTATCGAAGTGCAGGGACTGCTGGAACCGGTCGTTTTCGAGGTAACCCCGCGCCAGGATGCTTTGCTCAAACTACCGGGGAAGGACGGCGCTGAGGCACTGACAGTAATTTTAACCGATTTTGGTATTACGCTGGAACCGTTCGGTAAAATGACCTATCTCCTCCGGGCATCGCCAGCCGGGTTTGATAGCAAGCAAGCCATCACTGCTTTACGGGAATCGCTTGATACCCCTGCCGGGGCTACTGACTGGCGGGAAAAAATTGCTCAATCGCTGGCCTGTCACGGCGCTGTCCGTGCCGGGCAGGCTCTGGATGGCGACGAATTAAGACAACTCATCCGGGAACTGGAACAAACCAGC
Organism: Dehalococcoidales bacterium; assembly: GCA_037440885.1. Lineage (GTDB taxonomy): Bacteria > Chloroflexota > Dehalococcoidia > Dehalococcoidales > UBA2162 > JBBITI01. The sequence goes on from JBBITI010000102.1 coordinate 4,185, forward strand.
AATCCCCACACCTGTCCACACGGCCGACCGACCATTCTGCACCTGGGCTTGTCCCAATTGGAAAAAGAATTCAAGCGCACCTGACCGTCTCCGTATCAGGACAGACTGATCACCTTTTGCTGAATCTGAATTCGATGCTCTGCGGCTCACCGGCGCCTTTAAGCGAAGTCACCATCGCCAGCATCAGATTACGGATAAATTCGCGCGGGAAACTGCTCAATGTAATCGGTTTTCCGTTGACATAGACTGATACGTGTTCCGGGTTGGGTTTGATAAAACCCTGTTCGATGAGGTCTACCAGTTCTTTGGTCTCCGACCACCGGAACTGGCGTGCTTTGGTGTCGATTACCTCGTCGCTGACCACGGCGAACAGCCCCTTCAAGCCGGTCAGCAGCGGGCCGGTCTGATTGCGCTGGACTTCGATCTTGGGAGCCGCCTCGGTTTTAAAACCTTCGGCGATGATCAAATCGTAATTCTCACCGTGCAACCGCACCACTTCGTCCAGCGACAGTGCAGTGTCGATCCCCTTCAACATGGCTGCCCGCGCACCGGTAGTGAGGACTACTGCGGCACTGCCTGAAGTCACATGACGCCAGCTATCCGTCCCCGGATGATCGAGATCGATTTCCTGGGCATGTTTGGCGGTTGCCACCCGGTAACCCCGGGTATTGAGTTCTAAAAGCAATTTCTCGACCAGGGTAGTCTTGCCTGAATTGGAATGACCGACGACACAGATTACCGGCGGCATTGATATCCTCCTGACTATGTATATACAGCTTCACTGTTTTTCGAAAATTTGACGGCCGATCCTGACGATGTTGGCCCCTTCCCTGATAGCAACGTGATAAGAATTGCTCATGCCCATCGACAGGTATCTCATCTCGATGTTGGCAATTCCGCTTTTTTTCAAGTCATCGAAAATTTGTCTGGTGGAAACAAAATAGGGACGGGCTTCTTCCGGATCTCCTACCCGGGGTCCCATGGTCATCAAACCCATTACTCTGATATGAGGTAATTGTGCAATCTCCTGTACCAACGTCCTGACTTTTGCCGGCACAAGACCCCATTTTTGCGCTTCCTGACCGCTGTTGACTTCGATTAACACCGGCATGGTGCGTCCCAGTTCGGCACAGCGGATCTCGATGTCTTGCGCCAGGGGTAACGAATCGATGGTCTCGATCATGCTGAAAAGTTGGACCGCTTTTTTTACCTTGTTCCGCTGTAGATGACCGATAAAATGCCACTCCAACGGGGCGTCGATTAACTGGCGGGCTTTCTCCGCTTCCTGAAGATAATTTTCCCCGATCAGACGCACACCGGCATCAATCGCCTCCAAAACAGCGGACGGCTCTCTGCCCTTGGCAACAGCCATCAGGGTAACTCCCGCCGGCATCTCGCCAAGGATTCTTTTCACGTTGCTGGTGATAAAGCCCACCTGCTTATTTTAACAATAATAGATGTTCAATTCTATCCTGTGTAAAAACGCTATCAAGTTGTTAAAGGAGATTGTATCGATCCGGTATTATTTATCTGCCGGTTCCCGTCCAACCCCGGAATCCGAAGATTCCCCGGGCACTTTCAACACGTCAGTCTTGACTATCTGCACCGGATATAAGACAATTGAAAAGCTGGTAGACCTTGATTCGGGGCGTAGCGCAGCCTGGTAGCGCACCTGCATGGGGTGCAGGGGGCCGACGGTTCAAATCCGTCCGCCCCGACCATGACGGGAATTTCTCCGTCAGACAAATAACTCGCTTAGCCATCAAGTTTTATATTTATGAGCATTTACTTCTTTAGTAAGTACATGTTCAGATTG
>JBBITI010000103.1:0-5909 GCA_037440885.1 Dehalococcoidales bacterium
AGCGTCAGGAATACTACGGCTATTTTCGAGAACTGGAAGATCTCTATGAAATACTATCACCGGACCCGTTCCTGAGAGAGTTTATCGATGATTACCAGAAGCTGGCTGACCTCTATGCCTTGCTTCGCTCTGCCTACGATAACCAGGAAATCACCAACCGCGAGCTTGCCCGTAAGACGGCGCACCTGGTGCAGGAACATACCCAGGCCGGTGTAATTCACGAAGCTGTTGCCATCCAGGAAATTAATCCGCAGACGCTGAGGAAGATTGCCGAGAGCAGCCAGTCGGACACGGTTAAAGTCTTTAACCTGCTTAAAAGTATCAGCAAGAAGGTGGCCGACGAAGCCGGTAAAACACCTTACCTCTTTACCATCGGCGAACGTGCTGAGGCTATCATCGAGTCTTTCAAGCAGCGCCAGGTCTCCACCCAGGAAGCCCTCAAACAGCTAGAGGAACTCATCAAAGAAATTAACGAGGCCGAGCGGGAACAGGCGGAGCGGGGCATTTCCGGGGAGGCTTTCGCCACCTTGTGGATTCTCAAGCAGGGCGTTACTTCGATTGATATGGCCGAGAACGTAGCCAGGCAAATGGTCGGAATCCTGAAAGAATATCCGCACTGGCATACCAGCGATGAGCAATCCCGCCAGATTCGGCGCCGGCTCTATGCTTTACTTGAACAAGCGAACATCAAAGATATTCCTGAAACCGTCGAAAAAATAATGTCGGTTATTAAGCGAAGATAACAATGCAGGCATTAGAAACCCTTGAACAGGTAATTCCCGGGCAAGTCTTTAAGGTAGAAGTGCTAACCTGGGCGAAGCGTATTGGGGTGTCGCCGAAAGAAATCCGCGTCCGCCCGATGAAAAGCAAGTGGGCAAGCTGTTCCAGCAACGGCCGGTTGACCTTCAACTCAGAGATTCTCCAGCAACCGGCAAGCTTTCGCAGAGAGGCAATTGTCCACGAACTTCTACATCTGAAAGTCCCCAATCACGGAAAGCTGTTTAAGAATTTGATGAAATCGTATCTGGCTATTAGTTGAATAGAAGCGGACAAATGATGCTTATTGTTCTGAAGGAGATATAATGCCAATCTATGATAAGCCCGTCTGGGGTCTCTTGGAAGAAGCCGTAGACCAACTATCTGCGCCTTTCAGTAGAAGCGAGATCGTAAATTGGTTTTCCGGGAAATACCCATTAGTAAAGAGAAATACAGTTACTTCGCACATAACATCCTGCTGTGTTAACGACAAGAATAGACATCATTATACAGTTCAAAAACCGATTCTATTTAAACTGGATGATGGCCGTTATGATAGGTATGACATAAATAAACATGGGCATGTATTGTTGCAGGAAGGAGATTCGAAGTCTCAAGTATTCAAACCCAACACAAACCGGCAGTCGTATTTCATCAAGGCTTCTGAAGATATTAACGGCAGAATTGATACCATATGCGGTAATTTTAACGAGTATCTAACTTACTTGGATAGGTCACCTGCGTATACTGGCCCCAGTGTTCATTTCCATTTAAAAACAATGAACAGGTTCCGCGAACTCAAATATAATGTTTTTCAAGCAGCTAAAGATGAGCGTTTTTGCGAATTATTGTATGCCACGTTGGTAAGCTGGGGTATGCATCGGATGGACAAAGGTGCAAAAATGCCAGACTTCGAGACTTTTACTATCGGAATTGGACATATGGCTTCGAAAATCGAAGAATTGTCGAACTATCGAATAACCGCCTTGTCGCAAGAAGACACAGCCTACATATCGGGTAAATTATGGTTGTTGATTACCAGCTTACCTGGAAGTACTACAAACTCAAGACTGGTTGCTAATAGTAAAGCGCTTCATCATTTTTTGCCGCATTTGGTGCCTCCAATTGATAGGGCAAACACAGCCTTTTTCTTTGATGTCGATATTCAAAACAATGAAAAGAAAGCTTTCGAAATAATTTACCCCAATATGATTTTGATTGCTAAGAGACTTAAGTACATTTTGGATACCTTCGATTATGTTGGTTTCAATAGTTCAGAAACCAAGGTTATTGATAACGCAATTATCGGATACAGGATCAAACATAAAATACCCAAGCGGTTATCAAAATAGAGAAGCCTGATTCCTCCCAGATAATCTGATTTGTCTCATTGCTCTTTCCATACATAATCACGGATTATTTGCCTGTCAGTTAACCACTGGCGGCATTTCTCCATTACTATTTGCTGAGAAGCCACCTTAAATTTTCGGTAGGTGCGTATTCCGCTGAAATCAGCCGCTTGTTCGGGTTGAAACCGGCCGGTTGTTCGGAGCCAACCGGCCACCCCCTGGTTAATGGCGGGGAGGGGTGGCGTGGCGCCGGACAACGTTTGTTTAGGTCAAGTTGCCAGGCTTTTCGTTCACCTCCAGTAAATCTCTTCTTTTGTTGTCGGACCGCGGTGTCAACAGAAAGTCATCGATGATGAGCAGTTGGACCCGACTGGCAGATTCGCTGTGTGACAGATCCGCCTGTTTGGGATCATTCAGCCTTTTTTCAATACTTTGCACCAGGCTGGGCGAGAGAGGAGATAGTGCTCACAGGCTCGTATTCAATCATCTCAAAGAACCCTTTAAGGTTATCAAGCCGGGTTTTCTTTACAGCCTGAATTCCAGGGGACACCGGATCAAATTCTGTGCTGATTTAGATAAATTATCCGGGGAACTGACTGAAGTCAGGTTCTCGTAAAATCTACCCCGATGCGCAACACTCTGTATCATGGACAAATTGACCGGAAGCCCGGTTGAAATTATTCAAATTATAGAGTATCTTTGCAAATGAAAAGTTCTTAAGTTTAGCGTACATCGTTTTCTGGACCTGGTGAAATTTAATTTTTCCGATTACCGGCTGTTCATGCTCCATATCGAAAGTGCTGACAGGAATAAAAATTAATCACATGACAAGGAGGGAAGATGGCAAATACGAAATACGGGAAACATATTATCCGGGAGCCTTTTCACAGGGCAGAGAAAGAATTCGGCGGAGGGGTAATCTTCAAACATGAGAATGATGATAATCTGGGGATAATCTTCGAACATATCGGCATCAGCGATCCCAAATGGTCGATAACCGAGAGCCGAACCGGCGACACGCACGAACTACTCTGTTTTGTGGGCGGAAACCCGGAAAATATCCGGGATTTGAGGGCTGAAGTCAGTATCAGGCTGGGCGACACCAATGAAGAACACATCATTAGCGAAGCGACTGTGGTGAGTCTTCCGCCCGGGTTGCGGCGCGGGCCTATCGCTGTAAAAAACTACTCCAGGCCTTTTATACTGCTGAGGATAACTAACAGCAGGGAATATCAGGATAAGTTGAATGCAGAAACCGGTAAGGAAGAAGTCTTTACCATGAAAAGACTGATCGAAGGCAATGAAGTTACGAAGCACGGGAAGAAATACTGGATGAATATGGTGCGGGGGCCATTTTATATCGATTATGAGCCAGGTTGGACCGGGACGTCGATATGGGCGCATCACAATGAATACAAGAGTGGTACGAGCCTGGGTTACCACTGCATCGTGACACCCTATGACGTGCGAATGACCCACGCCCATGATTTCCACGAGACGCTCTGCTTTCTTTCCGGCGATCCCACAAATATCAGGGAGCTGGGAGCGGAAGTAAGCGTATGCCTCGGCGACGAGATGGAAAAACACACCTTCAATACTCCGACGATCATCTCCATGCCTCCCGGTCTGAAACACTGCCCGATGCTTGTCCATAACGTCACCAAGCCGGTTATTTTTTTGGAAGTCTCGGCGACAAAGGAATTCAAGGGAAAACCGGAGGATAAATAGCTTTCTGGCGAACGATGCTCGATTCGGAAATTTTGCGGACAAAAAGAGGGGAAGCTATTGTGGCTTCCCCGATGCCGGATGAGATACGGGTTTCTTCGTCCTGTTCGATACGGATGGTTTTTAACCTTCCTTTGGTGATTTCGCATCAACGAATTCCGTTGGCCATTCATTGGGCCCAAACCGGGCATCGATAAAGATGAGCGGTTTGCCTACGCGCTTGATACGCAGCGGTTCGTGAGTCATCCCTTTAGGGATATAGGCGTAAAAGGGGTAGTTGATCTGTCGCCAGGCACCATCAAGGTAAAATTCAACATCGGCATCAAATTCCACGAAGTTTTTAGCTCCGAACAGAAAGATCCACTGATCCCGGTCGGGATGGATGTGGGTAGCGATACCGATCTGGTCTTCCGGTTCGTCAATATAGGCGAATCCCAGTATCATCTGCGATCCGGGAATATCCTTTTCTCCCAGTGCGGTGATCATCGGCATGGTGATGCTTTTATGCATAGATTGCCACGGCTTGAATTCGATGAGATTGGACTCGTGCCTGATATTTTGTAACTGTCTTAAACCTGTCATACGGGAATCCCCCCTTTGCTTCTTATTCTGCCGGATATTACCATATTCTGCAGGTAAAATTGAAAGGTTTGGATGCGTTAAAACCGGGCTGCCGATCCGGTATTACGCGAAGTGATTTGAAACAAAGCAAATCCGGCACTTGATACTTCACAGATGGTGGAGAGAGGATGTCAGCGAATTACAGCAGGACGGCAGGACGGGAATTTCTGATATAGATTTCAACTATGGCTGTTTTGGGAGAAGCCGGGATGTACAACGCAAGACCGTTTAGTATATTCTTGATGTGATAAAGAATAATTCCGGAGGCTAGTTATGACTGACCAATTTACTCATTTGTTTGCTCCGATACGGATCGGTACGAAGACAGCGAGAAACCGGATTGTATTCTCGGCACATGGCGTACCTTCACTGCCATTCATGGACGACAGCGCCGACGGAGTGGCTTTTCTTAAATACCAGGAGGCTCGGGCCAGAGGCGGTTGTGGTCTGACTGTTATCGGGAATCTCGGTTGTTATGATCGAGCGATCCGTCTGGGCTCGACACCAACATACCCGCCGACTGCCGGGATTTTAATCCCCAAGCTCCAGAAGCTGGCGGACGCAGTTCATAAATACGATACACTCTGCCTTATTCAACTTTACATATTTAGTGAGGCATTTCTATCAATTCCTGCCAACGGGACACTTGGATATACCGGACTGGCAGCCCAGATGGAAAGCGTGGCGGAATGGCAAAATATGGAGGATGGGGATCTGGAAAGAAAGGTTGAACTGTTTGCCGAATACGCGAAATTGTGCCAGCGGGGTGGTGTGGACGGTATCGAGGTACATGCCTGTCACGGCGACCTGGTACAGCAGTCCTGGAGCAAGTGGTCGAACCAGCGCGATGACAAATGGGGTGAACCGATGCACTTTTCGAGGGAGATCCTCGAAAGAATACGGGCAGCGGTGGGGAAAGAATTCATCGTCAGCATCAGGATTTCGGCGGATGATTGCAGTGAAAACGGGATGAAAATCGATGATACGGTAAAAGTTGCAAAAGCACTGGCCGATACGGGGAACGTGGACCTGCTGGGAGTGAGCCTGGGATGCGAAGGCCCTTCGAATGCATTCACTATCGGTTCGATGTATGTTCCTGCGGGTTCGATCAGTATCCCGCTGGCGTCCCGTATCAAGAGGGCAGTCGGGCTGGTTCCGGTAGTGGCGACCAGCCGGATTAACACGCCGCAGTTAGCAGATGAAGCGATAGCAGGGGGGCATACCGATATGGTCGGCGTAGTGCGCGGTCAGATTGCGGACCCTGAATTCGGGAACAAGGCGCGGGAAGGGAGGGTAGAGGATATTCGCCTATGCATCGGATGTAACCAGGGATGCTGGGAATCTGAAGCGGAAGCAACCTGCCTGCAGAATACCGTAGCGAACAAAGAATCGACTATGTATGCAATCATCAATCCGGCACCGGTTAAGAAGAAAGTATCTGTGATCGGAGCGGGGCCG
>JBBITI010000104.1:0-5627 GCA_037440885.1 Dehalococcoidales bacterium
ATGTTCTGTGCCATCAGCCAACCTGACACCCACCACCCTATCGCGCTGAACCAGTATTTTGTCTACCTTTGCCTTGAGACGCAGTTCGCCGCCGAGATCGAGGTAACGCCGCTGAATAAGGTCGACCAGGGCCAGGGCTCCGCCGATGACGTACCCGGCAGTTTTCTGGTGTTGCCAGGCGAGTACCATCGGCATGGTCAACGCCGGCATGTCAGCAGACTCATTTGCTGCGTCAATGTTGAAGGATTCGCGGAGCAACGGGTTCTTGAAGTGGTTAACCAGTTCGGACGAACGAATCCCGGCCCACTTGCGAACAAAACTGAGGAAAGGCAGCATCCTGGCCATCTTAAGGTAGTCGATCGGGCCGTAGAGCTCCTGAGGCTTGTCGACGGGGAGATCAAACCGGGCGAGATACCGAATCGCACCGGTGAACCGGCGGATGGCAACCGCGTCCTCGGGAGCACATTCGATCATCTCCTGTTCGAGCCGGTCCGCATCCGAGTACATGGTAAATGTCTTCCCGTTCTTATCCTCGATGAGGCTAAACCGGTCATGATTGTAGACCTTCCACTCTCGAGCTGCACCAAGCTCTCCCCAGAACCTGTGATAAGAGGTTCCGGGTTTTGTCCCCAACAGCCAGTTCATGGCTCCGTCAACGGTGTACCCCTTACGTTTCCAACCGGTACACACACCGCCGCTCTTGTCATGCATCTCAAAGATGGTGGTGCGGTAACCGTTCATCTGTCCGTAGCACCCTGCTGCGAGACCGGTCAGTCCTGCCCCGATGATGATGATCGATTTATTCATACCCGACCCCCGGTGATAGCTTTCGGACGAATTATAACATCCAGGCTGGCTTGGCGAAAATTTTACCCAGTGGCCGACTGCTTGACAGCAACCCTCAAGTTATTGCAATAAATGCAAGGATGCACCATCATGCATACGCGATAAGACAGTCAACCTCTAATCTCTGCAACGGATTCAAAGGATCAATGATTTCCAGGATACCGATATCTTGATTCGTTATGATAAAGCTTACCTGATCCGGCAGACGATGGCGGTTACCGAGTGCGGCTCAAAGGTGAACCCCAGAGTGCGGCGGTCGGTGGGCGCAGTTACCTGTCGTACCGTCACTTCACCGGGGTGATCGAAGGTATTAGCTGACTTGATATCCGGCCCGTTTACCGTCTGCACTACTGCATCACTGTGAAACTCACCGGAAGTCAACTGGATGTTAGCCTCCACAGCCCGGGACAGGCTGCGGTTGACGACAAATAGCGTAATCTCTGCCGTCACATCATTCAACGTAGCGGTCACATCAAGGGTGCGGATGCCGGAATAGGAACCGCCGGAGAAAGTGGTGCCTTCCCACCATGGATCCAGCGCCCGGTTTCCGCAAAGCCGGCTGTACATTTCAAAGGGATAAAAGATCGTCTGCAACACCATGCCGTCCGGCCGGGTGAAAATGGGGGCGATTACATTGACGATCTGAGCAATGTTGGCCATTTTTACATAACGGGCGTGGCGGATAAAAACATTGAGCTGGACGGCGGTCATCAGAGCGTCTTCCAGGTTGTAAATCTCTTCGAGGCGGGACTGGCTGGTATCAGCGCCGTAGCGGGGGTGGGTGCGGTACCAGACGTTCCATTCATCGACCGCAAGGTAAATCGGCCGCTTAATGCCTTTTTCCAGTCTGACAGCGCGCACCAGGCCTGCAACAGCGGCTATTCTTTCCTCCAGCAGCTCGGATGTTGCCATGTAGGCAGCGAAATCCTGTGCCGGATTCCCGACGTACCAGTGCAGCGCCAGATAATCGACCAGTTCTGCCGCCTGTTCCAGGAGCAGACGGGTCCGCTCGACTAATTGGCCGGACCAATCGGAAACGACCGCGGCGATGAGTTTGATTTCAGGATCGACCCATTTCATGACCTTGCCGAATTCGGTGAAGGCGCGGGCGTATTCCCGGGGTGTCTTATAACCAATCTGCCAGTGGCCGTCGACTTCGTTTCCGATACCCCAGTATTTAACCCGGTGCGGGGCGGGATAACCATGATCGCGTCGCATTTTGACCAGCGCCGAATCGTTTGTTCCGTTGCAGTATTCCACCCAGTCCCGGGCTTCCCGCATATCTCCGTCGCCGCAATTAACCACCAGGTACGGTTCAGCGTCAACCTGCCGGCAAAAATGCACAAATTCGTTGGTGCCGAACCGGTTGGTCTCGGTATCGTGCCAGGCCAGGTCAGTCCGCGCCGTCCGTGCAGTCGCCGGCCCCACCCCGTCGCGCCAGCGGTAACCCGAGACAAAGTTGCCACCGGGATAACGGATTACGGGCATACGCAAGCGGCGCAGCGCCGCCAAAACGTCACGGCGCAATCCGTTCTCATCGGCGAGTGGTGACCCCGGTTCGAAAATCCCGCCGTAGATACACCGTCCCAGGTGCTCGGCAAAGCCACCGAAGATATTCCTGTCGATATCCCCCGAAATCCGCCCGGGATCGATCACTATCCGGTCCATAACTTACCTCCCCGCCGCCTGCAATCTCTGAGGCAACACCGTTACCGCTCACTCCGCAAAATGCGGTGACCTAATCAAGAAGATAGCAATATCCTCCGGTATTGTCCAGTGCAGATGTTTCTAAAGACATGCTGTACCAGAAGATTGGATGTTTCAGGTTACTTTGCTAAACTAAAGGCATTACGCAGAAAAATTCCAGACAATATATTTTGGGGACGACAAGGAGGGATTGTATGGATCGCGTCAAAGGGAAAGTAGCTATCGTCACCGGTGCGGCCAGCGGCATCGGGGAAGCCACCGCCAAACTGCTTGCCCGGGAAGGCGCCCGGGTCGCTGTCGTCGATATCAATGATAGCGACGGCCGGCGGGTCGTGCGCGAGATCAAAGCCGCCGGCGGCATCGCGGCTTTCTGGCACATGGATGTCTCCCGCGCCGCTGAGGTGGAGCAGGTTTTTGGTGAAATCTTTAAAAAATACAGACAGATAAATATCCTGGTCAATAACGCCGGAGTCGGCGGAATGCGCGGCGCTGCCCACAAAGTACCCCTCGCCGAACTGGAACGCGTCATGACGGTTAATCTGACGGGACCTTTCCTCTGCACCAAGTACGCCGTCCCTTTTTTAAGTCGCTCCGGCGGCGGCAGTGTCGTTAATGTCGCCTCCGTGTACGGTATTATCGGCGGCGATACCCCGGTCTATGAAGCCTCCAAGGGAGCATTGCGTTCCATGTCCAAGTCCGATGCGATCGTTCTGCGCAAGCATAATATCCGGGTCAATTCCGTCCATCCCGGTAATATCTGGACACCCCTTTTTGAGAAAATCGAAAAAGAGCTCGGCGGCATTCCGGAAGAAACCTCGAAAATCATCTCCGCCCCGGTTCCCGCCGCCCGCATGGGCAGACCCGAAGAAGTGGCCTACGGCATTCTCTTCCTGGCTTCGGATGAAGCCAGCTACGTTAATGGCACAGAGCTTCTGATCGACGGCGGGATGGTGAATGCGCCCCTGCCTATTTATCCCCCGCAGATTCCCGAAGCACTCGGCGTGACCCCCGACTAACCCCGGATACAAGTTGTTGTGACCAGGCGATCCCTATTTCCGTTGCGTCGCCTTGATCGCCTGGTTCAGTTGTTCCAGGAACAACTCGCCATTCTGTGGCGAGATGACGTAATTCATCCCTTTAACACGCACGATTTCAACAACGTATTTCGAAGATGTCGCAAAACGGACGCCCGAATATACAAACGCCTTGCTTCCCGATACCTTGCGGATTTCCTTAATTGTCGTAAAAGAAATGTTAAGGGCGAAGGGCGGGCCTAAAATAATTCTCAGCCGGTCCTGGTATATCTCCAGCTTGCGCGGCATGATGAAGTAAAAAAGCAGGGCGAGAAATATCCCTTCCGCTACCAGGAAAAGCACTCCTTCAAATTCCCGGTAGTAAGCGGCGACGATCGCCCCGATAAAAAATGTTGCCGGCAGAAGGTACAACAGCTTTATCCCGGGCATATATTCAAAAGGTGTTTCATGAATAATCACGGTAGTCTTCTCCATGCCGTTTTAGAAAATGATATTTCATCCCGGCTGCCTGCGGCAAGACGGCCTGCTAAAACGGCGCAGAGAAATAATATTACGGTTTCTGTTTGGCGATATATTTTATCGCGGCGTGTTTCTTAACTGTAGCCGGGCGCACCGAAGCTTCTTCGGTAATCCTGGCATCCATGAAGATGAATGGCTTGCCGACGCGTTTCACATCCAGCGGACAGTGCATCACGCCTTTCGGAATGAAGATGTAACAGGGATAATTGATCTTGATGATCTTTTTACCGAGAGTCATTTCGATATCAGCGTCGAATCCGGCAAAGTTGTCGCTGTCACCGATGAGGTAAATCCACTGGTCGAAAGGGTGTTTATGGGTCGGATTGCCCATCGATACCGGTTCGGTGATGCGGGCGAAACCCGCCTCGAGTACCGATTCCGGGATATCATGCGGGCCCAGGCCGGTAACCATCGGTTCCTTGATCTCGTAGTGGATCGATTTCCAGGGTTTCAACTCCACTACATTCGGTTCACGCACGACGTTTTTCAAGTCATCCATTCCTGCCATGTCAGCCTCCTTAACCAGGATCGTTAAATGAATTTTTCCCTTTTTGATACCTCAAAAAAGAATCACCAACATAATAATACATATTGAACTGTAATTAAAATGTGAGTGCAGCCCCTTATCTCATTCTGAGGAAGGACAACGAATGGAGAGTCTCATGGCGGGTCATCCCGCCCCTCTGGATTCGACAAGCTCACCATGAGCGGCTGAATAATATCGTCACCAAACGGCCGAATAATAGTATCACCGAGCGACTGACTCCCAATACATCACCAGCTCCTGCCACCTGCCTCCGTAATTAACAGGTCGAACCAAAAGTACCATCGGTGCGCCGTTCTCTCGGATTGTTCCGCCTTGCCCCAGTTGCTTCGATCCGAAGATTGCACAGTCGGGATCATTAAGATATATTGGTTTCGGTGTTCTTTCCGCCTGCCCGAATAATTCGCCTAAAGGAGATTACAAATGGAAAAAATCCGCCTCGGTTTTGTCCCCGCCCACCGCGAACCGTTCAATGAGCAGTGGGCGGCAGAGATGTGCCAGCGTTGTTTACAAGCATTCGTGAAATTGAAAACCCTGGAAGTGGTCGTCCCCGACGCCGCACTTACCCGTGGCGGTTGCGTGCGCGACGACACCGAAGCGGATAAGGTGATTGCCCTGTTCCGGGAGAAGGAGATCGACGGCCTGGTGATCGGGACGATGACCTTCGGCGACGAGGTGTCCGCGCTTGCCATCGCCTCAGCTTTCCGCAACCGGCCCGTAATGCTTTTCGGCACTAAGGAAGGCGCTTTCACCATCGATGGCAACCGGCGCTCCGATTCTTTCTGCGGCACGCTTTCCATTTCCTCCGGACTGCACCGCCGTCATATCCCATTCATTTTTGCCGGGGTGGTCTTCCCCGAGGAGCCCGACTTCCTTGATACCGTAGATAATTTTGTGCGTGTTTGCGCCATCGCCCGCGGTTTCATCGGGGCGCGCGTCGGTTTGGTGGGGCCGCGACCGGAGCGTTTCGAGACCTG
>JBBITI010000105.1:0-5623 GCA_037440885.1 Dehalococcoidales bacterium
CGAATTTACTTCCGGGCATTGATTCCCCGGCCTTTCGTTTCCGTATCTGCCCTCCCCGTTCGCCTGTGATACTCCCGCCGGTATTAATCCTGACCTGCTGAAATCAGTGCCTTGTTTGTGCTACAATCGACTCGTTACACCGGAGCTTTTCATGGAACTGGTTTATATTCTTAAGTGCCTTGTTGTTGTTATCGTCGCTTACCTGCTGGGCTCGATCTCCTGGGCTTATGTCATCGGTCGTCTTGCTACCGGTATCGATATGACCGAAGTCGGCGACGGACGGATCGGCGCCTCTTTTGCCATCCGCCGCCTTGGTGTCGGCTGGGGCATCGCTGTCGGCGTGCTCGACTTTTTCAAAGGAGCAGCCGCGGTTGCTCTCCCGATGTTCTTGAACCTGCCCATCTATATCATCTTTTTTTGCGCACTGGCAGTAGTTGCGGGACACAACTGGTCCATATTTCTCGGCTTCAAAGGCGGTCGGGGAGCGGCGGCCAGCTTCGGAGTACTGGCCGTCATGGCGCCCCTGGCTGCAGTTATTCCCGTGGCACTTATGGCGGTCCCTTTTCTGGCTACCCGCAAGTCGGTTTTCATTGGCGGTATTCGCCGCACCACACTGCTGTACGGTATTTATCTTGCCCTCGTTTCTCTGATCGTCTGGCTGGATATTGCCTTGGATCTGCTGCCGGTCCCGTCCTGGTTACGGGGAATGTCGTTGCTTGTGGTTGTTTTGCCGCCTTGCCTGATGCTTTTAAATCTGGCGGGCAGGCCGCAAGCCCGAAAAAGGTTTGACAATCATACACCTGTTGGATAGAATGAACGTTATTGCCGAGGTAGCTCAGTAGGTAGAGCAGCGGACTGAAAATCCGCGTGTCAACAGTTCGATTCTGTTCCTCGGCACCAGCTATTACTGCTCCCTCCTTTTATTTGTTAATGCTTTAGCCTTCATTCAAATCCGGTGCATTTTGATATTTGAATTCCCGGGTCATTGATGCTATTCTACAGCCACTTCTTTATTTGATCTTTCGTTGTCACAGCATCCGAGGAGATGGATATGGAAGATAACGATCGCTTATACCGGCAGTTGCAGCAGCATCTGGATCACGGCCCGGCGGGTTTCCCCTCCACCAGGTCCGGTGCCGATATCCGTTTGCTAAAACACCTGCTGACACCGGAGGAAGCCCGCATTGCCGCTCAACTCTCCACCATGCAAGCGGAGTCAGTAAACAGAATCTTGAAACGTGTCAGAAAGAGCGGCCTGCCTGTCTCCGCCGGCGAACTGCAGCAGATACTCGACCGTATGGTGCGGAAAGGGACGATCCTCGCTTTTACAAAGGGCAATAATATACGGTTATATAAGAATGTCGGCGTGTCGGCTGGCGGTATGATTGATTTCCAGGTCAATCGCTTGACCCGGGACTTCGTCAATGATCTGGATAAGTATCATGAAGAAACCTTCTCCCAATCTCAAAAACCAAAATCCCGGCCGGTTCCCCAGTTGCGCACTATCCCGGTGGCGAAGAGCGTCCCCCTGCCGGCGAAACTGGTCAGCACCTATGACGATGTGCGGATGCTTGTCGCCAAAGCGCCCGGTCCTTTTTCGGTCGCTAATTGCATCTGCCGGCAGATGAAAGATATGCAGAACCAGGGATGTAAATATTCCGCGCTGCGTGAAACCTGTCTCCAGATCGGTCCTGATCATGCCCGGCAGTATGTCGAAATGGGTATCGGCCGGCCGGTCACCCGCCAGGAAGTATTTAATATCCTCGATCAGGCCGAAGAAGCCGGCTTCATTCTCCAGCCGGAAAATTCGAAGAGTCCGCAGAATATCTGTTGCTGCTGTGGCGATTGTTGTGGCCCCCTGCTGGCAGCCAAAAAATCACCTCATCCGGCCAAACTGTATGCTTCAAACTACTACGTCGCCGTAAATTCCGCTCTGTGCATCGCGTGCGGCGTCTGTCTCAACCGGTGTCAGATGGATGCACGGCTGTTTGCTGATGGCAAGGCAAAGGTGGACCTCGATCGCTGCATCGGTTGCGGCAACTGCGTCACTACCTGCCGGAGCGGTGCCAGCACGCTTCAACAAAAGGATCAAACCTTCATCCCGTTTAAAGATAAAAACGCCACGTTCCAGGAAATAATGACCCGAAAAATCGGTCGCTGGGGCATGTTAAAGCTCAGACTCAGGATGTTTCTGGGGTTGAAGGTCTGAAATGAAGAGGGGGGTATCTCAACCCCCCGGTTTATTCTGTCCTGGATTATGGAGCGGCTTTCTCTTGCTGTCGTTCCGCCACTATTTTTTGCAGCACTATCGGCGGCGTTTCCTGGTAATGGCTGAACCCTATGGTGAATGTACCTCGACCCTGGGTGATCGACTTCAGGTCGATGGCATAACGCTGGATTTCGGCTAACGGAGCCTGGGCTTGAATCACCTGGATCCGGTCTTCCAGGGTCATGCCCTGCATCTGCCCGCGTTTGGTATTCAAATCGCTGATGATGTCGCCGGTGAATTCCTCCGGTACCCGGATTGTCATATTCATGATTGGTTCCAAAATTACCGG
Source organism: Dehalococcoidales bacterium (assembly GCA_037440885.1). Taxonomy (GTDB): domain Bacteria; phylum Chloroflexota; class Dehalococcoidia; order Dehalococcoidales; family UBA2162; genus JBBITI01. Next base: position 2,559 of record JBBITI010000105.1, read on the forward strand.
CCGCCCGTCGGTCATTCCCTTCTTCAGCGCGCCGGCGCCGGCGATCTTGAAGCATATTTCGGAAGAGTCGACCGGATGGAAACTGCCGTCAACCAGGATTACCCGGACATCGGCAATCGGATAGCGTGCCAGCACGCCCTCGCTATAAGCTTCCACTACCCCTTTTTCGACTGCCGGAATGTAGTTTTTCGGTACCGATCCGCCGACGACCCGGTCGACGAATTCCACGCCACTGCCGCGTTCCATCGGTTCTAGTTCCAGGACAACGTGACCGTACTGGCCGTGACCACCGGTCTGTTTCTTATGCTTGTACTCGGCTTTGGAGGGAACGGTGATTGTCTCTTTATAAGGAACCCGGGGCGTTTCCAGGTTGACCCCGACTCCGAATTTACGTTGCATTTTTTCTGCCGCCACGTCGAGTTGCGTTTCGCCCATGCCGGATAGGATGGTTTCGATGGTATCTGCATCACGGCGCACTTGTATCGTAGCGTCCTCTTCAACCAGCCTGGCCAGTGCGCTACCCAGTTTATCAAGATCCAGCTTGGTCTTGGGATACACGGCTTTACTCAGGATCGGTGAGGGGAAGGAGACCGGCACAACTTTAATCGGTTTTTCTTTCACACCCAGCGTGTCGCCGGTTGCCGTCAGTGTCAATTTGGCAACCGCTCCAATATCTCCAGCCCGGATTTCGCTAACCGGCTCCTGGTTTTTCCCCGTTACTTTATATAATTGTCCAATACGTTCGATTTCATTTCGGTTGATGTTCCACACCTGTGAGTTGCTGTTCAAGACGCCGTTATAGACCCGGAGATAGGTCAGCTTCCCCACGTAAGGATCTGCGCTGGTCTTGAACACCAGTGAACACAGCGCACCTTCTTCGCTCGGTTCCAGTTTCTGGGTCCCGGAGTCTGCCAGGGCCATTATGGGCCGGTCTTTAGGTGACGGCAGATAATCTGCGATCGCATCCAGCAACAGTGTCGTGCCCGCATTTTGCAGGCCTGATGAAGCGAGTACCGGGACCAGCGTTTTTGCCACAATCGCTTTTTTCAGACCGGTACGCAGTTCTTCATCGGTTAATGGTTCTCCGCCAAGGTATTTCTCCAGCATCTGATCGTCAAGCTCGGCAACCCCTTCAACCAGTTTTTCGCGGTAGCTCTCCGCCTGGGCTCTAATATCAGCCGGGATCTCCCCCTGTTTTACTGGAGACCCGGTGTAAGCTTTCATGGATAATAAATCGATAATCCCTTGGAAACTGGTGTGCGCTCCGATCGGTATCTGGATCGGCAAGACTTGCGAACCAAACCTGGACTGGAGTTCTTTGACGGTCTTATTGAAATCCGCATTCTCACGGTCCATCTTGTTGACAATAAACATCCTGGAGAGCCCGGCTTCACTGGAATAGTCCCATGCCTGTTCTGTGCCTACTTCAACGCCGGAGTTTGCGCTCACCGCGATCAACGCACTCTCACTCACCCTGATCCCGGATTTTACTTCGGAAATGAAATCGGCGTAGCCCGGAGCATCCAGTATATTTAATTTGGTGGATTTCCAGATACAGGGCAACACCGATAAACTGATACTGATTCTCCGTTTGGCCTCCGCCGGATCGTAATCCGATGCTGTAGTCCCTTCGTCCACCTTGCCCAGGCGGCTGACCGTCCCGGTGGTGAAAAGAAATGCTTCGGATAAAGTGGTCTTGCCGGAACCGCTGTGACCGAGAAATACCAGGTTACGGATGTTGCTTAGGCCATATTTTTCCATTCAACTCACCCACAATTCTTGATTTAATATAATTCCCTTACAGGCTGGTTGTCCGTGCTCATTATACATTATGGTCGCAGTCAGGTAAAACTTGCACCGTGACTTATGTCCGATCACGATATGATTGAGAACAGGGACGTCGTGAAAATGGTCTGTGGAATTACTGCAAGGTTCCCAACAACTTGATTCCTTTCTTGCTCCTGATCATCTGTGCATGGAGCAGACATGCTTGTACGTATTAATAGCCGTTTTCACCTCTTTTATGATTGCATCAAAAATTGGCGGTTGTTCTTTTCTGGTCATCGTTTTGGACCTGGCAATTTCCGGATAATAACCCGAATCACAATATTTCCCGATTATGATCGCCTAACTGGTTGGCTGACGCATCTTGCATCCGGCTGGCGAGATGAGTAACACCGGGACTCCGGAATGGCGCACCACTTTGTCGGCAACGCTGCCCATAAACCAGCGGCTTATGCCAGAACGACCGTGCGTGCTCATCACGATCAGGTCCGCCTGCTCTTCTTCGCAATATTTCAGGATCGTATCGGCTGCCCAGCCGGCTATCACCACGCCCCGGGCAGATAAACCTTCTTTTTGTAAGGCCGCCGTCATCCGGTCGATATACTCCCGGGCACTCGTTTCGATCTCTCTCATTAATACGACGGTATCGATACCGGCTTCGACATAGGTGGTAATGTCAGATGCATTAATCGGCTCGACTACTCTCAATAGAATAACCTCGGGTACCTGGCATCCTCTGGCGATTGCTTTTGCATGCTCCAGGCTGCATTCGGCGTATTCCGACCCATCAAGCGGAGCAACGATCTTGCGGTACATCTTCTCTCCTTTTTCTGTTTTAGTTTATGACTTTATTATTACTATTTGATCCGGATCTCAATTGTCTTTGCGTCTCCGGTGACGCCTTTGAGCGGCGCAACCATCCCGGAAAGCGTACTTCTTATTATCTTGTTGACGAACGCATTCGTACTGACGTGCTTCGAATTCAACTGGATAGTTACCTTGTCCTCCTTCACGGTCAGGTCCACATCTGCTGCTGGTTCGGTGCCCTCCAGTGATTTCAGTATGCCGTGTACCGTATGGTCGACAAACGCTCTAACGAAATGGTCCAGGAGGATCTCCTCCCCGTTCACTATCAGACTGACAACCCTGGTCATAGCTCAATCCCTCCGTCTTTACGCTAATTGATAATTATACACACGGTCGCCCCCCCCGCTCACCCTGAGCTTGTCGAAGGGGAGTTCCAATCCCGCCGCTCTGGATTCGACAAGCTCACCATGAGC
>JBBITI010000106.1:0-5534 GCA_037440885.1 Dehalococcoidales bacterium
TAGAACCCAGGGCACCGGTAAATACAGGCAATCTCATCGTCACTTTTGAATCACAGCCATATTCGGTTTCCGTATTAACTATGGGGAAGATAGCTGAATCCGAATCGGCGGATATGCCTTCCGGCAGACCTTTCGCCCCCAGTGCATAACCTTGAATATTAAGATGCGAGTAGTCAACCGGATATTCCTTATCACCTCCGGCTGTAACTTCGCCGAAAGGTCCCGGATAGAGTAGTTCCCGACTACGAAATGATGCTTTAAACACCTCGCAGTTACCAGTACATCCATCTACGCATCGCGAGCATAGACCACTCGTTGGTACAACGCTTCGAGAACGGTTGGCAGTCCGGGTGGCTTCATTGGCATTTGGTCTTTGTAAATTCATTTCTTTCTCCTCATATTTATGTTACGTATCAAGCTTTCCCGGTATCCAGAAAGCAGATTGCATTACGTGTGTGCGAGTCGGCGATGACTGCAGCTGTTGCACCGTTTGAAGTTAATGAAACATCGATAACAAGTACGATATCTTCAAAATCAGCTAGTTCCGGAGTTAATTTCGCCAACATGTTCGGTGATTGAGAGAAGAATATGGTGTTGAAATCAGACGAACTATCATCGGGATAGACTGGGAGATAGAGCATCCCGGATTCAACCAGGTCCTGAAAAAAGTGAGTTCCATATGAGACTTCGGGGGTTTGCCCTGCCTCTTCACGGGCGACTTCAACCAGTACTACCGTGCTGTCGATGTCTGCGTATCCAACGTTCACACCGAGGGCTATGTTAGTACTACCCCAACGGCCAGGCCCCATCATCATGACTTTTCCCGGTTTATTACGTAGATGGTTGTTTAAGGCTCCAACTACCCGACCAAGGTTTCTTTTGCCTGCGTCTGGTAATGCAGTATATTTTTTCGGGTCAATATAGATAATGTGCCTGATATCTCTTACTGCTCCGGCGTTAATTGCCCGACTTGAGCGGAAAAGTATTTTTGTCTTAGGCAGATTATCGGGGATAGTTGTTCCGGTTTCGGTTAACGTCGGGACACGAAGGGAGCGACATTGAAGGAGATTTACTTTAACGTTGTTATCACTGTCGACATAAGCAGTGAATTCAATATCAACTGGTTGTTCCCAGGCATCCTCTAACCTGGCAAGGATGTCTCCGAGGATCGCCACCAGTCTTGTTTGGTTTATCAGGTTATTGAAAGTGAGGACTAAATTTCTATCATGACTATTGTCCGTGTTTGAAAACCGATCCTGTATATATCCATCAGCCATTTCTGAAGTTATCAATCTCAAGAATGGGTATTCAAAGTTTTTAACAATTTCTATAAAAGGACGGGTCGCCAGAGTATTTTCTTCGAGGTCTAAAATATCAACCATCCGTTGGGAATACTTAGCTACTTCCATGCCGATCTCAGGTCTAATCTGGGGATGACTGACGGCGATCATTCTGGGGTAATCACCACTCACGCGGTTAACAGCGCGGGTACCAAGACCGAATACCAGCCTGATCATGCCTTTTCGGGGATCGATACGGTCTGTCCAGGCATATAGGTTCCGAGAAAAAGCCACGCCGGCAAGACTTGGAAAGAAATAGTGCCGGTAGGGCATTCCGGAAACACGCTGCACCAGTACAGCCATTTGTTCATCGCCTTCTATCAAACCGCGCCGGTGGCGATAAGCAAGGGCATCCGGATTGAGTGCACTGGCGTATACCAGCTTGATTGCCCTGAGAAATGACTCAAGCCTATTTTCAGGACTGCCCTGGTTAGCGCAGAATTCACTACGGTATTTTCCGGCAAAGGCATCGGTGAACCCATCTTCAAGAAGACTTGATGAACGGACAATAATAGGGGCTTGTCCGTAATAATCAATCATTCCCCGGAACTGTTCCATTGTTTCAGATGAGAAATCACCGTCCAGAAATCTTTGCTCCAGCACGGCAAAATCTTCACGTGAAATCTTGCCTGTTTTAGTTAATTCCAGCCGGAGACGAAAAAGGTCGTTATTCACCAGAAACGTAAAAAACACATCCGAACCGATATAAAACGAATCATGTTCTTCCAGAACCTGTGAGTAATCAAACTTGCTTTTGTTGGAGAGGAGTACGTTTCTTGCAAGCAGCATACCTGCAGACTTGCCGCCGATTCTACCTGAACCAACCAGGCGATTTCTGATTTTTAACAGGTCCGAAAGTGGTAGATAGCGTTTTGAAAGCTGGACTAATTTCCGGTGATTACCGATCATCATCCGTGACATCGCTTCTGTCAATACGATAGTCTCATCAGTTGTTTCTGGCAGTTCCTTATCTAACTCACGGTTCTGGAGCAACCGGCGATAGACAGCATCCCATGGAGCAATAGACTGTGTGCTGGTATCAAGCGGTTTGGTGACTGCTGCTGCCAGTACACTGGCAGCAGCGCCGCTCCTCGAGATTGACTCCCATCTATCGACAGCTAACAAGTGAGGTATGAACATTTGCGGAGAATAGCGTCCCGATACTTTGAGTGGTTGAATATAGGTATTACCTTCGACATGATAAACGTCAAGTAGTATTTGGGTAGTGTTGCGTATCCGAGCCACTGTAGAATGACCATGTTGTCCCCGTCTCAACGCGAAATAAGCCACAGCTTCAATCTGGAATAAATACGGACAGGTTACCTGAAAGAAATTAGCAAGGAGTTCGTCGGTAGCCCATTCTTCTACCAACTCGGAAAGATTATCGAATACATAGCAGGTTTTCTTTCCTTTTATTTCAATAATCCGGTGTACTTGACCGGCGAAATTATCGAAGCCATGACTGGGATCGATTTTGAAAATGGTAAGCCCGTTTTCCGGTTCAAAGATTGGTGGGTGAGTAGTAAAGTTGAGGTAAATACAGTTATACCCATCTCTTATAGCCTGAGAAGCGAACGCCCTGGCAAAATAGGTATAATCCTCAAGCTGATCGACTTGCCAGACGACATTATCTCCCGAACGTAGCCTCTGCACAAGTTCATCAAATTCGGGTATTCCACTGCGAACTGTTTCAGCGGCAGTATCCTGAGTTTCCATTTGTAACTATGTCTCCAAAATTGACAGCCCCTTAATAGTAACGGATATCGGCAACCGATTACCGTATCTAGTATTATATTCATATATTTTATCACCTGTCAATACCCTGGGAACACGTATTTCAAGTATTCGTAAGGAAAACCGGCAGATTCCAGTATACCGACAAAATTGTTAACAAAAGTCTTTAGCGAATGAGGCCGTTTTATGAGGGAAATATTGTGGTGGCGAGAGTCCAGATCGATGGGCAGATGTAGACCTTTCTTCTTCTGAGTCCTGAAATACCTGCATGTCAAGAAGCTGATCTCCAGGATAATTTCCTGCGGAAATAAAGTCCTACATTTACCAGCAACAACAAAGTTGGCACTTCGATCAACGGCCCGATCACAGCTGTAAATGCCTGGCCAGACGCGATGCCGAAGACTCCCACCGCGACGGCGATTGCCAATTCGAAGTTGTTACCCGCCGCATGGAACGCAATCGTCACTGTTTGCGGATAATTTCCGCTTAAACGCCTTCCCATCCAGAATGAGACAAACCACATAATGGCAAAATAGACCACCAGGGGTATCGCCACTTTCACCACGTCCAGCGGCAACCGGACGATGATTTCACCCTTCAGGGAGAACATTACGATTATCGTAAATAGGAGTGCAATTAATGTAATCGGATTTATCATGAAAACAAATTTGGTTTCGTACCATTGTTTACCTTTTGCCCGAATCAACAAGTATCGACTGATCATACCTCCGAAGAACGGAATACCGAGGTAGATAAGTACACTCTGGGCGACTTCCCACAAGGATACGTGTACCTCCATTCCGCTCAAGCCGAAAAGCGGGGGCAGCACAGTGATGAAAATATATGCAAAGATAGAATAAAACACCATCTGGAATATAGAATTAAAAGCTACCAGTCCTGCAGAGTACTCATTATCGCCCTGGGCCAGTTCGCACCATACGATCACCATGGCGATACACCGGGCAAGACCGATCATAATCAGACCTACCATGTATTCCGGCATCGGCCAGATAAAACCAAGGAATAGCAGGGCTAAGAAAAACATGATAATCGGGCCGATCACCCAATTCTGCGTCAATGATAACGCCAGTACCTTCCAATTGCGGAAGAACTTTGGTAATTCCTCATATTTGACCTTAGCCAGCGGTGGGTACATCATCAGAATCAGACCGATAGCAATGGGAATCGAAGTCGTACCTACAGAAAAGCGATTGATGACATCGGCAATGGATGGAATAAAATATCCCAATCCTACCCCGATCGCCATCGCAATAATGATCCACAAAGATAAAAACCGGTCAACAACCGAAAGTTGAGGTCCTCGGGTAGCTGGTATCTGATTACTCATAATTACTTTTTTTGTTTTTCTGCCTTAACGGTGACGGCGAACATCTGCTGCATCTCGTTTTCTTTACCGGTTTCGATAAAAAACTCGCGATGGGCAATGACTTCGCTGGTGGCAAATCCGGCCTCAGCAATCTTGTCTAAATACTCTTGTTTGGGCAGGGCTCCTGAGATACAGGCCGACCAGGAATCCGCATTTTCCTGCATGAACGCAGGCATCGGTTTTTCCGAGACGATATCGGAAATCACCATTTTCCCCGTTGGTTTCAGAACGCGAAAGGCTTCTTTGAAAACCTTTAGTTTATCCGGAGCCAGGTTGATCACACAATTACTCATGATCGTGTCTACCGTATTATCTGCCAACGGGAGATTCTCGATATCACCCAGGTGGAATTCAACGTTTTGATAACCCTTTTCTTGAGCCAGCGCATTTGCTTTCTTGACCATTACCGGGGTCATATCGACGCCGATCGCCTTACCAGTTGGACCGACTTTAATTGATGCCAGAAAGACATCGATGCCCGCTCCTGACCCCAAATCAAGCACGGTCTCTCCTGGTTGCAACACGGTGCAAGCTGCCGGATTGCCGCAGCCCAGGCCAAGAGCTGACTCCTGTGGTATCTGCGCCAGTTCTTCCCGGGTGTATCCGGCAAGAATAGCTTCTGCCGCCGGATCACTGCCGCAACCACAACTACAACTGTCTGATGAACAGCAACTCTGTTCAGTTTGTTCAGCAATCAATGAATATTGTTCTTTAACCGCTTGTTTGATCTCGTTTTCGTTCATTACAAGACTCCCGTGTAAATTTTCTATTATCCTTGTAAAGAGTTATTTCCTTTATCGGCGTATTAATACATATTATTATATTATCTCGAATTTTTCTGAATTGTTCGATAGTTTTTCTTTCGGATCTTGCGTTATTTAGTCCTCAGTATCGATGAAACTAGCCGGACAAATTGCTTTTGCTTTGGTACCGCATCCCATGGTTATCATCCGGTCAGCTTGTTTTACCATTACGAGAGTTAACAATTCGGGTTTGTTCTTGGGGAGCAGATCAATATTGTCAATGCAATAAGGAGCATCCGGGAGGAGTACATATCCATCCCAAAGAAGGAC
>JBBITI010000107.1:0-1744 GCA_037440885.1 Dehalococcoidales bacterium
CCATAGGTTTCATATGCCAATGTGACTGGACTTAACTCTTCCCCATTCTCCAGTACGTATTTATCAGGGGGAAAAGCGAAATTAAAATACTCAGTCTCCACTATTCCTACACTGTCTCTAGTCTTTGTTATTTTCATTTGAATCTCCCCTACCCGACAGCAGCCTTTAAAGCCTTGCCGATGTCTTTCTTTATGTCTCCAACATCTTCCAGACCGATAGAAAGTCTGATATAGTCTTCGGTAACTCCTGTTTCGATTTGTTCCTGTGCCGTTAGCTGTTGATGAGTAGTTGAAGCAGGATGGATGACCAGTGACTTCGCATCACCGATATTGGCTAGATGGGATAGTAGTTTTACGTTGTGTATGAATTTTTTCCCAGCTTCCACTCCGCCTTTGATACCGAACCCGACCAGGCCTCCATAGTTCCCATTAAAGTATTTCTTAGCTAGTTTGTGTGTGGTTTGTTCTTCCAACCCCGGGTAATTCACCCAGGCTACTGATGGATGGCTAGCGAGAAATTGGGCTATTTTAAGGGCATTCTCAGAATGTTTTCTTTGCCTCAGCGGTAGTGTTTCTAGACCCTGGAGTAGCAAAAACGCATTGAAGGGACTCAGTGTAAAACCGGCATCCCTCAGCCACTGTACCCTGGCTTTAAATATAAAGGCTACATTGCCCATCCCGGAAAAATTTTTAAAAGTATCCCAATATTTCAAGCCGTGATAGCTGGGATCCGGTTCGGTAAATTCTGGGAACTTACCGTTATTCCAATCGAACTTACCGGAATCGACGATCACCCCACCAAGTGTCGTACCGTGACCACCAATGTATTTTGTAGCAGAAATAACCTCTATATCGACTCCATAATCGATAGGCCGGACCAAGCCTACACCCACAGTGTTGTCAACAACAAAGGGAATCCCGGCATTATGAGCGATACGGGCAATCGCTTCGAAATCAGGGACATCGAGTTTCGGATTACCGATTGTTTCAGCGTAGATAGCCTTCGTTTTATTATCAATAGCTCTGGTGAATTCCTGGGGTCTCGTCGAATCGACAAACTTCACCGTTCGACCCAGCTTAGGAAAGGTGTAATGAAAAAGCTCGTAAGTACCACCGTAAAGATTATTTGCAGATACGATGTTATCGCCTAATCTGGTGATATTTAGTAAAGCAAAGGTTTCAGCTGCCTGCCCTGATGATGTCGCCAAAGCACCGGTCCCGCCTTCGATAGCGGCAACCCGGCGCTCGAAGACATCGGTTGTGGGATTCATTATCCGGGTATAGATATTGCCTAATTCTTTTAATGCGAACAGGTTCGCTGCGTGTTCAGTATTATGAAAAACATAAGACGTTGTTTGATAAATGGGGACAGCCCTCGCCCCCGTAGCAGGGTCGGGACTATCCTGACCAGCGTGTAATGCAATAGTATCTTGAGAATAGTTTGACATATAGCTGTTCCTCTTTTTTGTATATTTTTGGTCGCACTCCGGATAGCCCTTTAACAGCAAACCCTCCGGTGCAAACAAGCAAGCACGATAGAACAGCACAGAGTCTATAGTCTTCATATAATTTTTCATATAATTTATAGTGTTGCTAAACATCGCTTTTTCAACTGTTTCAGAATAGTTACAACAAGTTTTCGTTACTCGTTATATCCTTGCTATATATCAAATTCTTATCCAAATAGTGCCAGTTATTTTTACCACCGATTTACGAAGGAGATATATCTCCCACGAAAAACACCC
>JBBITI010000107.1:1758-5455 GCA_037440885.1 Dehalococcoidales bacterium
GTATTCTGGAGCTACTGGAATATCCCTCTTCCTAAGAATAATATTGACAGCCTCGTTTGCAGCCAGTATCGAGGCTAACCCGACTCCTATGCTTACTGTGGGTATAGTCTTTAGCCCTGCATAGATATCTTCAAGAAACTGATCTGCTCTAGTCGGAGCATAAGAAGCAGTAATAGGCATTATCCTCTTAATGGGTACACGCAATTTTTCGATACCGTCTAGGTTAACATTCGAAGGCAGTCCGTTGAATTCTTCCAGCGTGAATCCATCTGGTTCAAAAATAACCAGGAGAGTACCGAATCCAATGGCACTGGTAAAAATATAATGAATACCACCTTGTCGCGCTGCTCTCTGCAATCTTATAGACTCGCTAAACATCCCGAAATCCATTTCATCAATTATCAAGTCGCAACCCGAACAAAAACTAAGAGCATCATTTTGGGATGAAATCCCAATTTGATCGCAAAGAATCAGGGCTTCCGGATTGATGCTCTTGAGTTGATGGCAAATAACTTCTGCCTTGTTCTTGGCAAGTGTTTCCATAGACGAGCCAAATTGCCGATTGAAGTTACTCAACTCAAAAGTACCGGGGTCAGTAATTTTGAGACCCCCAACACCCACTCTGATTAGTCGCTCTGCCAATAATCCACCTACGCCACCAACGCCAGCAATACCGATAGTTGAACGTCTGAGAATATCCTGTTCTGTTTCGCTGATTATGCCTTTATTTCTTGAAATACTGTCCGAATAAGAAAATACAGGCTTACTCTTCTGGCAATGTTGAGTACTTGATATTCGTTCGTTTTTATTTTTCATGTCAAATCCCCCCACCGTTAACTAATTCGATGGTGGATTCACTATTCTTTTCAGGAGATATCTCCAGCGAGATGAGCGGGCCATATAGAAATTCCAGCCTGCCCAGGCGTTCTTCAAAACTCTTCTGATTGACGAGCATACTCTTGATGGTTTCTGCTATGGGATCGGGAAGTGTACCATGCTCCAGGTCAACTGTTGTGGTATGTCTATCTTCTACGACTTTACCGGGAACACCGACAACAGTTAATCCAGGAGGTACAGATTTGACAACAACTGAGCCTGCTCCGATTTTTACTCTATCTCCAATACTAATGGCACCGAGGACTATGGCACCAGAACCAATTACCACGTTGTTCCCAATAGTAGGGTGACGTTTTCCTTTCTTAAGGGAAGTCCCTGCCAATGCTGCTCCTTGATACATCAGAACGTCAGCGCCTATCTCAGCCGTCTCTCCAATTACAATGCCTGCACCATGGTCGATAAAGAAGCGACGTCCGATTGTGGCTCCAGGATGGATCTCGATATTTGTCAAGAAACGGTTTATATGTGAGACCAATCTCCCTAAAAAATGAAGACGTTGTTTCCATAAAAAATGGGCTATGCGGTGCGCCCAAATGGCATGCAAGCCTGGATAGCAAAAAAGTATTTCTAGAGTACTTCGGGCTGCCGGGTCTTTGGCATATATTGTAACTATGTCTTCTCTTATTGTTGTGAACATCGTCTTTTACCTTTTAATTGTTGTTGCAGTCTATTTGTTTTCTTGGAAAAGCCAGGTCGATAGGTAGCGTTCACCTGTGTCTGGCAATATGACTACAATTAACTTATCCTTATTCTCAGACCGTTTGGCAACTTCCAGCGCAGCCCATGTAGCAGCTCCGGAAGATATGCCTGCGAGTATGCCTTCTTCCTTAGCTAACCTGCGGGCTGTAGTACCGGCGTTTTCATTGGTTACCTGGATGATTTCGTCAATCAGGTCGCGCTGTAAAATATCCGGAACAAAACCAGCGCCGATTCCCTGTATCTTGTGAGAGCCCGGTTTGCCACCGGATAATACTGGAGAAGCAGATGGTTCCACTGCGATGGCTTTGAAACCAGGTTTACGCTTTTTTAGGACTTCAGCTATACCGGTAATTGTTCCACCCGTCCCTACACCAGAAACAACGATATCTACCTCTCCATCTGTATCACGCCAGATCTCTTCAGCAGTCGTAAGTCTATGGATCTCAGGATTAGCAAGGTTTTTGAATTGTTGCGGCATAAAATAATTCGGATTCTCTGCGACAAGATGTTCGGCTTTCCTAATCGCTCCCGGCATCCCTTCGGTACCTGGAGTCAAGACTAGCACCGCGCCCAGAATAGACAGCAACTGCCTTCTTTCCATAGACATGGTATCAGGCATAGTCAATATGAGTTTGTAACCTTTTGCTGCAGCTACAAATGCTAAAGCTATACCAGTATTACCACTCGTAGGTTCAACGATTACGGTATCTTTCTTAACCAAACCCAGTTCCTCGGCAGTAAGGATCATCGCAGTCCCGATACGGTCTTTTACACTGTGTAGAGGATTAAAAGATTCCAGTTTCGCGACTACCTGCGCAGCAACACCCGCAGTCAGCTGGTTAAGTCTCACTAGCGGTGTATTACCGATTAATTCAGTGACATCTTTAGCGATACCCCGGGTTAGTTTGGGAATATTAATAGTCTTGAAGCTTAATGTGTCAATATTCTGGATCGTTTGTGTCATTTTATCTCTCTCTTTATTTTATTTTAATGACTATTGACTTCGGAAACAGATTGACGCGAGCCCGTACATGGCTCCTTTAACGACCCCGAATGTGCGATCCTTTGTAGTGCACCAACGGTCATTTCGATATCTTTCATCGTGTTGAAATAACCAAGGCTTATTCGTACTGTTCCTTTAGGAAATGTGCCGATTGTACGATGAGCGGCTGGAGCACAGTGAAGCCCGGTCCTTACTTTAATATCGAAAGACTGGTCGAGGATAGTACCTATTTCGCTGGGTTCAAAACCATCTATATTGAAGGAGACGACCGGAGCCTGCTCCACTCCTTTCTTAGCTCTAGTAAGCGTTACTCCCGGAATTTGGCTAAGAGTTTTTATCAGGTTATGAGTCAACATTTCTTCGTGATGCCGGATCTTGTCTAGACCTACTTCCTGTATGAATTTGAGACCAGCTCCGAGGCCTGCAATCCCGATCCCGTTTTGCGTGCCACTTTCATATTTATCAGGCAGTATGTCCGGTTGTTCATCATCTTCTGAGAACGAACCAGTACCACCTTCTCTTAGTGAATCAAGGTCTACACGTTCGCTAAGATACAAAGCTCCGGTACCTGGAGGTCCCAGTAATCCTTTATGTCCTGAGCAAGCAAGCATGTCTATGTAAGACTTCTGGACATCGATCGGATACTTGCCGGCGGTCTGTGCGGCATCTACCATAAAAATCAGGTTATACTTTCGAGCTATAGTTCCATATTTTTCAACAGGTTGAATAACACCGGTTACATTTGAAGCATGCGTAATAATTATCAGTCTAGTTCCGCTGATTATTGCCTGTTCAATATCTTCAGGCGAAACAACCCCAGTCTCTACCGATGGAGGCAACCGGGTAACTTTTACTCCAAGTTTCTCAAGCTTTTTTAAAGGGCGGGCTACCGAGTTATGACTGATACTATCTGATATAACATGGTCTCCTGCTTTCAGTAAACCCTTAATACCAAGGTTCAGAGCATCTGTACAGTTAAGTGTAAAAACTATGCGCTTAATATCCGAGTTGAAAAACCTAGCTAAAAGTATCCTTGTTTCTTCCACGACTTTTCTGGCCGCAACGGCCATACTATGAGATCCACGGCCAGGATTACCA
>JBBITI010000108.1:0-5250 GCA_037440885.1 Dehalococcoidales bacterium
CGATCGTTGATCGTGATCGGCTTCCGTCAGGCTCATTATTCAATTAGAAAAGACTAGACTTACTTTGCTTTTTTCCTTTTCCTCAGTAAACGTGTAAAAGATTTTTCGGTTAAGAAACTCGTCGCGCAGCTTGTTGCTGACCTGCTCTGGTGTGAATGATTATCTGACCATTTATTCCTCTTTTTTTGAATTTCCAGTCTAACATGAAACTGGTATCGTTTTAGGGGGCAGGTCAGTATTTAACAACCGGATAATACGATACAGGTGATGCTATTTTCTGTGATCCGTGTTAAAATCCTTGTTGCCGTAAAAGCAAAAATTCAGTTCGGGAGGCAAGATAAATGCAAGAGGTATATGATTTTCTAAAAAAATGCAACACTTATTACCTGGCCACGGTAGACGGTGACAAGCCGAGAGTACGTCCGTTCGGTACAGCCCACATCTTCGAAGGCAAATTGTATATCCAGACAGGGAAAAAGAAGGACGTTTCCAAGCAAATGATGAAAAATCCGAACATCGAAATTTGCGCCATGAGTGGTGGTGAATGGATCCGGATTCAAGCTGCGGCGGTTGAAGATGACCGCGTGGAAGCCAAGCAGAGCATGCTTGATGCCTACCCTAATTTGAAATCGATGTATTCGGTAACGGATAACAACACACAGGTGTTATACCTGAAAAATGCGGTAGCCACCATTTCTTCCTTCACCAAGGCGCCCAAAGTAATCAAGTTTTAGTCCGCTTCGTTCTTTCATCCGGCAAGATCGTTTGCCAGCCTAGATCGCCATACTGTAAGGCGGCCATCCGCAGGAGCGGATGGCCGCTGACGCATAGAGTCAATCATGGTTTTTACCCGGGTATTCCGACAGAAGACCCCATTTGACAGGTAGTGTACAATATAGGGGTATATTACCCTAGTACCTCTATGTATAACAGACGGAAACAGCAACATGGATGTGCATGTTCTCCTGGTAATGGTAATATTGGCGGCGGCTCTGGGCTCCTGTCCCTTTTCGGTGTGGATAGGACGATGGTTGTTAAACAAAAACATCCGGGATTTCGGGGACGGGAACCCGGGAGCGTGGAATGCTTTCAGGGCGGGAGGGGCGAAGGCGGGGATTCCGGCTGTACTACTTGATGCAGGCAAAGGATTTCCGGTTATTGCTTTCGCCGGTGCATATTTTGATATGCCGGAACCGGGATTGTATGCCATCGGAATCAGCGCCATCCTGGGACATGCCTTTTCCCCGTTTTTACATTTCCGTGGCGGCAAGGCCGTGGCGGTTACTTACGGTGTGATGCTGGCATTACCGCAGCGGGAAATCCTGGCAGCGATGGCGGTTTTCATGCTGCTGGGGTTCATGATATTTTCAGTCCATGCCTGGGTAACGGTAATCGGTGTTGCCAGCACGATGATAATTCTAGGCATCAGGGGTATTCCGGCTACCGAGTTACTATTTCTGCTGGCGGTACTAACGATATTCGTAGTGAAAAATTTCACGGATTTGAAAGGGTATCCCGGTTACCGGGGGAAGTTCTTCCAGTTGCTACAGGCGATCAGACATTAAAGGAAAGATGCGACGTGCTGTACCAGATAATCATCGTCTGCGGTTTGATAATATTCAGCATTAATCTGTTGCTTAATATATATTTCATGCGAAAGCTATCAAAAAAAGTGAAGGTGACGGATCCTTGTCCTTTGGTGTCGGTTCTTATCCCGGCGAGGAACGAGGAGTCGAATATTGAAGCCTGTCTGGCATCACTGGTGCGCCAGGACTATCCGAACTTCGAGATCGTGGTGCTGGATGACAATTCGACAGATGATACATCTGGTATCGTGAAGAAAATGGCGCTGGATCACAGTCGTATCCAGCTTTTAAGCGGAGAGCCCTTGGCGGAGGGTTGGGCGGGGAAACCATTTGCCTGCCAGCAACTCGCCCAGAAAGCGCGTGGCGATTGGCTGCTTTTCGTGGATGCCGATACCACGCACGCACCGCAAATGTTACGTAGCGTGATGAGCTTGTGTCTTGAAATGAAACCGGCGCTACTTTCCGGGTTTCCGCGACAGACGAGCAACGGTTTGCCCCAGAAGATCGCGATCCCGGTGTTGTATTTTATTATTTTGAGCTGGTTACCGTTGTGGTTCATCCAGAGATGCAAGAGGCCGCTTCCCTCTTTAGCCATCGGCCAATTCCTGTTATTCCACCGAGAGGATTACTGGAGGATGGGGGGGCATGAGGCAGTGAAGGGGAGAATACTGGAGGATGTATGGCTCGGTATCGAGATTACGCGGCGCGGCGGCCGGCATTTGATTGCGGACATTTCTGAGATGGTCTCATGCGACATGTACCAGAGCGTGAAACAGATGCGGGAAGGATTCATCCGGTGGATCTATTCGGTGGCAACTTTTTCAATGATCGCAACGATTGTGTTGTTACTGGCAGCATGTCTATTTTACCTGGTTCCCTTCTTCTGGTTATGGAGGGGGTTAACGGGACCGACTGCTTCCACGCTGTGGTTATTTACGGTGATATTGCAGGTCGTCCTTATTTTCGGTATGCGATGGATATTGGACAGACAGCTCAGGAGCCCGATCGTAGCCTCGATCGGACATCCGCTAGGATTTGTTTTTCTGTGTATCTGTGCGTGCCAGGCGATGTTCCGGACGGTGTTCCGAGGTGGGGTGTCGTGGAAGGAACGGACCTACGACCGGACTTCTGCTGTACAGTAGTAAAGCCAACAGTCGCGACCGGAACCGGTGCTGAGACGCTGGTCAGGCTAACAATTCCCCGATAATTGCTGATTTTGCGAATAAACCGGGGAAAGCCGGTATTTTACCTTTTTTTAAGTTCCGCGATACGTTCCTGAACCCCTTCGGCTTCGAATCGCAATTCTTTCAAATATTCTTCAAGCCTGGCGATAATCTCAGTCTGAGAGACGAAACGACGGCGAAAACTCCTATTCCAGTCGCCTTGAAGGCAGTCGCAACCGCAACTGCATTCAGAAATATGGCCCATCATCCTGCCATGGCGATGCTGTTGGCATCCACCGGACACATCGTGAGGTGATTGCGAATGTATACCATCATGACGATGATGGCGGCGAGTATATTCCGTATCGTGCAAAGCCTTCGGGATCGATATAGTAGTGCGTGCGGAAACCGCGACGCTCTCCGATAACCGGACCGACCGAACAGAGTAATTACTTTCTGTTGCTGGAATGATGGACCTTTACCGTTGGGGATATTGGACATTATAATTAATTATTAATAGTAGTGGAAAAATATCGGAAGGGGTAAAGATCATGATTGACGATACGATGAAATCGAAGCCGGACACGGCCGGTAGACAACCGACAGGGAGAGGCACGGGGAACCGGGACTGGTGGCCGAACCAGTTAAACCTTAAAGTACTGCACCAGTTTTCATCCATGTCCAATCCGATGGGGGAGGATTTCAACTATGCCAGAGAGTTCGAGAGCCTCGACCTGGGGGCGGTGAAGAAAGATCTCCAGGAAATGATGACCAGATCTCAGGATTGGTGGCCAGCGGATTACGGCCATTACGGGCCTTTGATTATTCGTATGGCGTGGCACAGTGCCGGAACATACCGCATTAGCGACGGTCGCGGTGGTGCCGGTAGCGGGCAACAACGTTTTCCACCCCTTAACAGTTGGCCCGACAATGTCAATCTCGACAAAGCACGCCGATTGTTATGGCCGATCAAACAGAAGTACGGTCGGAAGATTTCCTGGGCGGACCTGATGATTCTGGCGGGCAATGTTGCCCTGGAATCGATGGGGTTCAAAACATTCGGTTTCGCCGGTGGTCGCGTGGATGCTTGGGAACCGGACGAAAGCGTATACTGGGGGTCGGAAACCACCTGGCTCGGCGACAAACGTTATTCCGGCGACCGGGACCTCGAAAATCCGCTGGCCGCGGTGCAGATGGGACTGATCTACGTTAACCCCGAAGGGCCTGCCGGACAACCTATCCCTGCTGCTTCTGCACACGATGTCCGTGAGACTTTTGCCCGCATGGCCATGAACGATGAGGAAACCGTTGCACTTATCGCTGGCGGGCACACTTTCGGCAAGGCTCATGGTGCCGGCCCGGTGACACATGTGGGTCCGGAGCCTGAGGCAGCTCCTATCGAGGAGCAGGGACTGGGCTGGAAGAGTACTTTCGGTAGCGGCAAGGGCGGCGACACGATCACCAGTGGTCTTGAGGGCGCCTGGAAGCCGAATCCGACTAAATTTGATCTGGGATATCTTAGAATCCTGTTCAAATACGAATGGGAACTTACTAAAAGTCCGGCTGGTGCTTATATATGGCTGGCTAAGGATGTGGATGAAAAAGATATGGTCGTTGACGCACACGACCCCTCGAAAAAGCATCGACCGATGATGACCACAGCAGACCTGTCGCTGAAGTTCGACCCTGTATACGAAAAAATTGCGAGGCGCTACTTGAAGAACCCGGAGGAATTCAAGGATGCATTCGCCCGTGCGTGGTTCAAACTGACGCACCGTGATATGGGCCCGCGGACGCGTTATCTCGGTCCGGAAGTTCCGGCAGAGGAACTGATCTGGCAAGACCCGATACCGGCGATCAATCACAAATTGATCGGGGTACGAGACATAAGCGTGCTGAAGCGCAAGATCCTGGCTTCCGGTCTAACGATACCAGAAGTGGTGTCGACAGCCTGGGCAGCGGCATCCACCTTCCGTGGTTCCGACAAGCGCGGCGGTGCCAACGGTGCTCGCATTCGCCTTACGCCACAAAAGGACTGGGAAGTCAACCAGCCAGACCGACTGGTGAAAGTACTGAAGACCTTGGAAGGTATCCAGGGCGAGTTCAACAACGCCCGGTCGGACGGCAAAAAAATATCACTGGCCGACCTCATCGTTCTGGCTGGTTGCGCAGGTGTCGAGCAGGCTGCGATGAATGCCGGACACAAGGTGACAGTACCATTCGTGCCAGGGCGGATGGATGCCTCACAAGAGCAGACCGACGTGGCATCTTTCGCCGTACTTGAACCGCTTGCAGACGGTTTCCGAAATTATCAAAAGACCCGATTCTCCGTAAGAGCAGAAGAGTTATTAGTGGATAAAGCACAATTGTTGACACTCACAGCGCCAGAAATGACAGTACTTGTCGGTGGCATGCGTGTTCTGAACGCTAATTACAAACAAAGTCAACATGGTGTCTTTACAAAGCAGCCCGGAGCGCTAACCAACGACTTTTTTGTGAAC
>JBBITI010000109.1:0-5208 GCA_037440885.1 Dehalococcoidales bacterium
GTTGATTGCGTTTACCTGCTCAATAAACTCGGTTACATTTGGCGGTTCTTTTTGATTGATTACCGGACTTCCCAGGCCGATTAGATCGTAATTGATCAAAACTTGTGCAGGTATCTCTCTTAAGCGGACGAGATCACACTGGCCGTTGATCTGTCTTACTCCAGCCTGAATCTCCTGAGCGATCTTCCTGGTGTTGCCGGTCATTGAATAATAAACAACTATGCTTTTCATTTCCTTTCCCCAACCCTTTTAGGGTGCGTTTTCATACCGGTATATCAGTGTAATGATAATCTGGACTAGTTCGTCGCCGGTTGCGATATCTCAAGCTCTATATCGAGGTGCGATGGTGGCGTGGAGGAACAGGATCGGTTTGTCCACCCGCTTGAAAATCAAAGGGTTATGTTTTAGTCCCTTGGGAATATATACCGTGGTCGGCTTTGTGATGATGTGTTTTTCACCTTCATCACCGAAAGACAGTTCGATTTCTGCCCCCAGTTCGCCCATATTTTGCGGATCCATACCGCAGAAAACTAGATACATATCGAAATCGTGGGCATGAGCATGTTGTTCCATGACTGAGGCATGGTCTACGGCTATGACAAAGAGGGAGAAATCGGATTTGAAGTCATCTTCGCCGGAAAATGAATAAACCGGTCCGAACGGGCTTTTACCAACTGCGTGTTCCTGGAGATATTTACCGTACTTGATCTCGTCTTTTCCTGCCATCGTTCTATAGCCCTCCTGTCTATCATAAAACCCGGTTTCGATGTTTAATGTTTGCTTAAAAAGAGTCGTTTATTGCTCTATCGGATATCGAAAACCGGTTATTATATTAGTGTGACTATCCGATATGACATTCATCGCCACCAGTCTAGGTCTCAATTTTTTCAATGTCAAGTCTGTTACTGACGTGATTAGTCCTCCGGAGTTGACTTTTATCGGTGCAATAGAATACTAATTATAGTAGTTGTTTGGTATTCCACCTTGGAGGGGATTTAATGCCGGTTTATGAGTGTGATGCCTGCGGCGCTTTTTTT
The DNA here is from genome assembly GCA_037440885.1 of Dehalococcoidales bacterium. GTDB lineage: Bacteria > Chloroflexota > Dehalococcoidia > Dehalococcoidales > UBA2162 > JBBITI01. Next base: position 1,038 of record JBBITI010000109.1, read on the forward strand.
GAGTTTGAAGCCAGGACTGTCGAAGATATCGCCTTCTGCCTTGAATGCGGGGAGAGTGAGGATATCAAGGTCCGCGATATGGATTGCTCTTGCAGTGTGGCTGAAGATGCTCCAGCAACCCCGCGCCGCGGTTGAGGTGTTCGACGGAGCAGTTAGCTTCGAATAACGGCTTATCATTATCCTGTTAAGACAGGTATTGCCGATGTCAAAAGGTTATTCACCACAGGAACGGTACGTCCGTATCCGGACCGGGACGATCGAATTGGATGGTGATTTGTTTGTCCCTGAGCAGGCAAGAGCGATAATTGCATTTGCTCACGGTTCCGGCAGTAACCGGCACAGCCCGCGTAACCGGGCTGTTGCCCGGACTATGAACGAGGCTGGTTTGGCCACCCTTTTGGTCAGCTTACTCACGGTCGAGGAAGAGGCGGCAGATATTATCAGGGGCCATCTTGGTTTTGATGTTGATCTACTCGGTCACCGGTTCGTCTCGGTGGCTGACTGGCTCCAGGATAACGCGGACACTGCTGGGCTCCGTCTTGGTCTGTTCGGTTCCAGTACCGGGGCTGCCGCGGCGCTTCTCTCTGCTGCGTGTCGACCGGAAATCGTCGGTGCTGTCGTCTCCCGGGGTGGTCGACCTGACCTTGCTGCCCGATTCCTCGATAAGGTTACTGTTCCGACGCTATTGCTGGTTGGCAGCCTGGATGATCCTGTTATCGAATTCAACCGGAAAGCATTCGACTTGTTGCGGTCGACCCGTGATATGATCGTTATACCTGGAGCGTCTCATTTGTTCGAAGAACCGGGGACGCTGGAGCAAGTTGCCGGATATGCCCGGGATTGGTTTCTCAAGTATCTCGTTCCAATGACTGGAACGTAGATTCTATCGGACTTTTTATCCGCTGATTTCGATGTTCAGCAGTCGTTCCCATAATTGCACGATCGCTGGTTGTGCCAGCCGGCCTTTGCCGGCAGCGCGAGCTACTTTAAAAATCTCGTGCGCCAGCGCGGTCGCTGGTACCGGGACATCCTTGTCTCTTGCTAATGTCAAAGCGTAACCCAGGTCTTTCCAGTGTATGTCTACTGTTCCACCCGGTTTGAAGTTGCGTGCCTGCATCGCTTCCGCACTGACCTCTAGGACTTTAGAACCCGCCCAACCACCCCGGATCGCCTGGTAAAGTAGCTTCGGGTCGAGCCCGCTCTTCGTCCCCAGGGCAAAACCTTCCGCTACCGCCACAAATGTAATCCCCACGATAAGATTGTTGACCAGTTTGGCGACGCCACCCATCCCCGTATTACCCATCAATATTACGCTGCTTCCGATCGTTTCCAGATATTCCTGGCATCGGCCAAAAACTTCCGGCTTTCCGCCCACCATGACGGATAATGTTCCTTCGCTGGCCGCTTTTTCACCTCCGCTCACCGGGGCGTCTAAAAAAGAGATACCGGATTGGTCCAGGACGGAGGCAATCTCCTGGCTGATGGTGGGAGCGGTGGTGCTGGTGTCAATGATGATGTTACCAGGTTTCAGGTTGTTTTTCAGGCCTCCGTTCCCTAAAATCACCTCTCTCACTATTTCCGAACCGGGTAGCGATAAAAAAATAACCGTAGATGATTGCGCAACTCCGGCGATGTTCTCCGCCGGTGTCGCTCTCGGGACCCCTTTTCTTTTTGCGCTTTCAATATCGTAAACCGTGAGATCGTATTTCGCCGCCAGATGCCGCGCCATCGGCGCTCCCATAACTCCTAACCCGATAAACCCGATTTTTTCTGTCATTTTTATCCCTCATAGTTTAAGCAGGGCTCAGTATTTTTACTGCTTTTAAGAGATCGGTTTCGTTTCCTACGTTACCCGGAAACACTACGTAAGGAATCCCCGGCCAGCGTGCTTCATCCCCCAACTTCCACACGGGGACTCCGGGCAGTATCTGTCCAAGGGCGCGGACTTGCTTTACCCCAAATGCCGTTCTGGCAATTTCGATACTTGTAATACCGCCCTTGGCTACTACGTAGGTAGGCTTTATATCAATACTGCGGACTATTTTACACAGGGCGTTGATGATAGTTTTTCCCGTAGTGGCAAAATCTCCCTCCGGTGCTTTTAGCATCTGGCGTGATGTATAGATAACTGCATTTGATTCTTTCCTCAGTATCTCTTTGACTTCGTTCGAAACTCGCTCGATCTCCTTGTTTTGTGCCGACTTCTCCATTATCCGGTCAGCAACCAGTTCGATACTTTCGACATCGCCGTCATTGATCAACCGCTCCAACTGGCGTGATGTTTTGTCGACGTAAGAACCCACTATTATCAGACCGGGACCTGATCTGGTTACCATCTCATTGTGAGTAAGTAAGGCCCGGTCAGGAAATCCGGCCCTTGCTTTCAGAAAGGACGCAGAGCAGCGGTAAACGAATTTCTTTCCCCTGTTTTCAACTTCCGTAATGGCGTTGGTTAGGATGTCCAGATCTTCATAAGCGGCCGCATTCACTACGAACGTTGTGCCTTTCACTGCTTTCACCAGTTCGGCGGTTGCTTGTTCCGCCCCCCCTTCCCGCAATGATTTCAGCGATATTGAAATAATGTCGGTCGACTTAACCTGGCCGTGGGTTTTTTCTTCAATCCAGGCTCTCAGATTACTGTTTTGAAAACTGAACATCGGGTCCCGAGCAAATTCCGTCTCCCCGACCGGCATCAATTGACCTCCCTGTTCAGCCCATTGGATGTCGTCAATTGTGTACCGGCCAGCTTCCAGGAAGGTTGGCGCGAAAATTATTCCGTCCGGTTGTATTCCGAACCCGGCGGTTAAAGCTTCGACTTCATAAGGGAAATGACCTCGCAGCGTACTGTCGCTGCGGGAAGCCAACAAGACTGGTTGCTTCTCGAGATCAACAGCCGTGCGGAGATTCTTTCCCACTTCGTAAGCTAGTTTTTTGGCGTCTTCTGCGTTGAGACTGCGGGAGTTTATCGAGACGAAAAGCACCGGTGATCGACTGGCCAGTGCCTGCCGTAAAGTGTCTACCGACCAGTCCAGATAGACGTCGACATCCTGCACCGTCTGCATGCCGGTCGGGTCATCATCGATTACTACCAGGCTTTTCCCCGATTTGCGTAAAGCCTCCCTTGTTCTTTCCCTGAGACCGGGGATCACCTTCACCGGAGGCTGGTTGGCTAATATCTCGGCAAGTATCATGGTTACCTCAAGGCTTCTCTCATTTTTTCGCCTGTGTTTTTGCACCAGCTATAAATAATCCCCAGGTCGTTGCCAATGCAAAAGTCCCGTACACCCATCTCCAGGTACGGCTTGGCTTCTTCATAACTGGAGATCACCACCCGGGGCCGGACGCCTTTTTCGATGGCTTTCTTGATTACCAGATTATGAATCTCCTGTATTTCACTGCTTTTTTCCTTACCGGTTTTGCCAGTGCTTAACGCATAGTCGCTGGGACCGAAGTGGACCATGTCCAGGCCTTCCACGCTCAGGATGTCATCCAGGTTCTTGACCGCAGTTTCCGATTCAACCATCACTTCGATGACCGCGTCCCGCATCGCCTTTACCCATTCGGTACTGGCTGTTTCAAGTCCGTAGCTGACATTCCGCCGCATCGAAGCCCCGTGTAGCCCGTCATCATCCGGCGTATTCGGGCGTACCAGCGAAATGCACTCGTAAACATCTTCGGCGGTATCACAGTCGGCGAACAGGACATTCTGGATACCTGCACCGATTGCTCGCTGGGTGATATGCAGGCGGGGCTCACGTTCGACCTTGATCATGGATGACATGGTCGGGAACAGTTCCACCGCCCGGGCGAAATTCTCGAAATCGGGGATGGTCCACGCGGCGTATTCCCCAAGTAATTCGATGAAATCGAACGCCCCGGAATAACCGATCATCTCCACGATTTGTGGTGAAGTGGTCACCATCCGCGTCGACAGGGTAGGTTTACCGGCTTTCAACAACTCGCGCAGCACGTTTTTCTTCACGCTTACACCTTAAATAAATTATCAATTTCTCATAACATTACCACACCCGTACTGACCTGCTCTAAAAAGTTGTACCACTTGTTAAGTTAGTGCCACAGACATAATAGCCTCCGGGGCGGGTGGTCGGTAATTTAGTGAGCTGTGAGGACGAACCTGATTATATTCTCTCCGCCAGGCTTCAATCAATAC
>JBBITI010000110.1:0-4906 GCA_037440885.1 Dehalococcoidales bacterium
ATAACTAAACCTGCTGGCAACTGGCGTGTAACCCCGGCTGTAAACCAGTGCGGTGATGACCATCGGCTGATTACAACATCCATTAGCTCCGCTTCGCTGGTTACCCCCAGGGCAAGCGGTGCTGCCAGCGAGATTCGGGGGTGCGGGGTAAAACCTTCGGAGTAGGCCAAAGGAATGCTCGCTCTACGAAACGCACGCTCCCAGCAGCGCATTAAGTCGAGATGTGAAATATATTTTAATTCATTGCCGCGGCCGAATTTAATTCTGAGCCGTTGCATCCTTCTCCCCGGTTTCTTTTACCTGTATTATATCTTTTTCACGCGTGATCAGGATTTCTTCTATCTTTGGACCGCGCATCTTGGTGATGACCATCTTCAAGCTGCGATATCTCAGATTGTCTCCCTGCTTGGGAATCCGGCCTAGAAGACTGAGAATGAAACCGGCGATTGTTTCGTAATCACCTGCAGGAAGGTCGAGCTTTATTTCTTCGTTTACTTCTTCAATTCGCATTCCGGCGTCGACCTGGTACGTGTGTTCATCGATTACCTCATATTCCTTTTCATTCCTGAGCAATTCATCTCCCACCGGGCCGACGACTTCTTCAACCAGTTGTGTCAGACTGACTACTCCTGCTGTACCGCCGAATTCATCAACCACTACCGCCATACGGTTATTTCTCTCTTTCATCTCAATAAAAAGCTGGCTGATCGGCTTGGTTTCCGGTGTAAAATACGCCGGACGGATTAAAGTATCGATCAGGCTATCGTTATTGATCGTCCCCTTTGCCTGGGCCATCAGGACGTCCTTAATGGAAAGGATACCGATTACGTAGTCCATATTCCCTTCATAGATCGGATACCGGTTGAGGGGCGAGGCTACATATTTTTCCAGAAAACCGGCAATATTTGTACCCCGTTCAATACTTACTACGTCCGGTCGCGGGGTCATTACTTCTCTTACCGGTCGGTTGCCGAATTTAAATACATTATGCAGCATTTCGGCCGCGTCTTCTTCGACTACCCCTTCTTTTTCCCCGACTTCGATTGCTGTTCGGAATTCCTCGGTACTCATGGTCGGACGTATCTCATTAGTATCGCCGGCAAGCCGGGTGACTCTTAACCCGATGAATCTTAAAATATAAACGAAAGGATAGAACACCAATGCTACAATCTGGATCGGGCGGGCATATAATAGAGCTAGTTTTTCACCATAACGGGCGGCCAGGCTTTTCGGGATGAGTTCGGCAATTATCAGGGTGATAATAGTAATGGCAATCGTTGCCAGTCCCGCAGCCAGGTTTTCTTGTTCTCGCCATAAAGAAAGAGCAATCAGCGTACCGACGGTAGCCACTGCTGTCTCAAAAAAATTGATTCCCAGCAAAACCGTAGCCAGGAATTTTTCCGGTTGTTTAAGGATATTGGCCACTGTTTGAGCACCTGGTCTCTTCGTGCGGATGAGATGTTGCAGTCGCAACTCTTGCATGCTGATAAAAGCTGTCTCTGCGCTGCAAAACCAGCCTGCCAGCAGCAAACAGAGTACGAAAATAATGATTAGCCAGAAATCAAGCATATACTTATTTCTTCACCACCGGACATCCTCCATGACAATAGCCGCGCCGTTTGATTCATGTTTGAGAGGTAAAGACGGGAAAAACTCCCCTTTGGCAACGTCATCCTTGGAGATGAGTTTAACCAATGTAATGAAATACCCTGGATAATGTATGATGGTCCCGGTGATAATTGTATGAGAATTAATCTTCTTCGGACTCTTCGTCCTCGTGTTTTTTCTTCTTCCGGATTACCTCAACCGGTGTATTTGTTGGGGGAGGGATTATTGTAGTACTAACTGGTTTCTTCAGGTCTTTTTTGGGTTTCTTCGACTCTCTTTTTCCGATATCACGTTTACCCATATCTTTTCTCTGCCTCACTCTCTGGAATGAAGTCTTTTACTGAAGTTTAGCAAAGACTGAATTGAGTGTAAAGAGGATCGCTAACAATTTATTCTCCGGCCTCAAGTTTTCATATCATTCAGGCATCTCCTGGCTTTGTTATCAGTCCTCCAGTTGTTCCAGGACTTTACGGGCCGCTTCCGACTCCGCTTCTTTTTTGCTTCTTCCTGAACCTTGTCCAAGCGTTCTTTCTCCGATTCTTACCTCTACCGTAAACCATCTGGCATGATCTGGTCCACTGGACTCAATCAGGTGATATGCTGGCGGTTGCTGGAAGCGTGACTGCACCCACTCCTGAAGTTGCGATTTATTGTCTGGGGGCAGGCCGTTCTTGGGCAACCGATCGTATTCTTGGTGCATCAGGGATAGCATACACTGGCTTGCTACTTCCAGTCCCTGGTCGAGAAAAATAGCACCTATCACCGCTTCCATCGCGCCGGCCAGATTCGGTATTTTCTTCCGGCCGTCGTTTGCTTCTTCTCCCTTACCTAAAAATAAGTGTTGCCCCAGGTTGATTTTTTCCGCTATTCGAAATAATGTTGCCCGCTTAACCAACGCTGCACGCAAATTAGTGAGTTTGCCTTCAGGGTAATCTGGGAAATCGTGATACAGTTTCCTTGTAACAATTAGTCCGATTACCGCGTCTCCCAGGAATTCAAGCCGTTCGTTCGATATCGGTGCCAGGCCTGGGTTTTCGTTGATATAAGAATCATGTATCAGCGCTCGTTCCAGCAGTGTCGGATCCTTGAATGATACACCTAGAGTATTTTGTAGGTGGGTTAAGTCCTTATCTGGATACCGCATATTCACGTCCAGCATAGTCGGGTATCACCGGCCTGTCAACTTTGGGTCGAGGTCTACAGTAAAAACAACAATAGCGGTATGACCAACAGGCTTGCTCATGTTGTCACGAACACTACGCTGGCAACCAATTCTGGTTCGTTCTTGTATCTCATAGACAGGATACCAGGGTAGTCGCTGACAAGTCGGTGATCCGTACCGATGCCAGTCGGTGACCCAGCACCAGCAGGTTCAGCGGGATAACCATAGTTCCGATCAGTTGCAATGGATTGAATAATAAGTCGGGAACTATGACCTGTGACAGGTTGAAAATCAACCCCAGTACCGCCCCGTATATCGCCGGTACTTTCAACGCTTCGCTGATCGCGTCCCGGCTATCACAACAAGCGCACTGGCCCATATCTGTGAAGCTTCTAACAGGACGATCCGCTTGCTTAACATAGCAGTGAATGCGAGTGCTGGCAGTCCGATATAGTACCGGACATCTACTACTGTCGTCATGTCCAGTCTCTTGAGCTTTCCCAGGGTGAAACCGACCAGTATTACCAGGAATATCGGTAATAGTATATTCAAGACATTTAACATAAGTCTGTATTCTACCGGAACCGTCTCTGCAAACGAACCTTGACATCGCTGGCCGGCGAATCTTACGGGATCTTGAACCTCGGAGGTTTGGTTTTCCATACCGGGGTGTCCCAACCCAGGTCTTCATACCGTATCAGGCGGCGGAAACGACCGCGTAATTCGAATGCCTCGGTCGATTTCTTTAACCATCCCCGTACCAGTTCGTAATGAGCTTCTTCCAGCGGTGTCCAGTATACTTCGATAGCTCCATGAGGACAAGTCTGTTCGCATAGATAACAGTAAGCGCATCTCTCTCCGATGACTGCCCCGGCAGTGGAACCATTGATATTATGAGCGGGACAATTATCGATACAGTGCGAGCATTTCGGGAATAGGCACTTTTTCTTTCTGATTTTTGGCGGATGATCGTGCATTACTTTACCGTAAGCCATCACTTCCGGGAATTTCCCCGGTTTGACCTCTTCTGGTTCATACAACTCTTCGTATTCTTTCCCTTCCGGAAATATGGGGATTAAATGCGTCTCGCCATCGTATATCCGCTGGCTGCGTTTTGCTATCTCTCTGCCGAATTCCCGGGCTTCTTGCAGGTCGATTATATCGGGATGCCCGTCGGTCAGGTAAGGCTTGGGCACTACCGGATAACAAGCGCTCCCGAACCAGTCTGCCCATCCTATAATCGTCATTCCCTTTGTTAAGAATGCCGCAGCCACGTTCGCTAGATAACGGCACGGTGTGGCGCCGTGAGTACAGAAGAGAAAAATGTGTTTAATATCGTTGATTGCGTTTACCTGCTCAATAAACTCGGTCACATTTGGCGGTTCTTCGCGCGCGAAGTGCTGGCGCTGCTCTGCTGCGGCACCGCCGGCACGGGCGGCGCGCGCTGGCGCGTCACGCCGCGCATCCTGACCAGGAGCCACCTCGTGCTGCGCGAGCGGGTGCCAACGCGCGTGACCGTGCGCACGGCGGCGGAGCTCGCGCCGTGAAGAAGGTTCCGCTCCATGCGATCGCGCACAGCCGCGCGGGCGACGAGGGCAACCGCCTGAACCTCTCGCTCATCCCCTACGACGCGGCGCACTACCCCGTGATTGCGGAACAGGTCACGCCGGAACGCGTGCTGGAGCTCTTCCGGGACCGCGGTGCGAAGTCCTGCGTCCGGCACGACCTGCCGCTTCTGCATGCCTTCAACTTCGTGGTGGACGAGGTGCTCGAGGGGGGCGTGAACGGTGCGCTCAACCTCGACGGCCACGGGAAGACGCACTCCTTTCGCCTGCTTGCGCTGACGGTCCACCTGCCCGAGCCGCAAGCATAGCGCTTGCGACCATCCCGCGCCCGGTGGCAACCTTGCGCATGTCCACACCGCGCGTCGTGCATTTCCTGGCTGGCGCGTGGGGGCCGTGGCGCATCGTGGAAATCCGTGCCGTCCGTGGCGCCGCACCCCGCCCTGCCGCGCGACTTGCCATGCACGAGGGTCCAGATCCTCCACCCTCGGATTGGGCGCTGCGCGCCGTCACCAGCCACCTCCGCTACACGGGCCGTGACGAGGTGGCGGCGTTGGCAGCGCGGCAGGAGCGC
>JBBITI010000111.1:0-4870 GCA_037440885.1 Dehalococcoidales bacterium
GATCCTTGATCGTGATCGGCTTCCGTCAGGCTCATTATTCAATTAGAAAAGACTCTCTCTCCCCCGCAGTGTCTCTCTTCTTCTCTCAGCTACCGCTATTTACGTTACTATATCGTTGCCTTTGCTTTTCTTCTACCCTTGCTGTATCCTACTTCTCAAACACATTGACAATTTTTGTATCCGGAAAGATGACGGTTGCATAATGAAACAGATAATTCGTCCCGTGAGAGGTACCCGTGATTTTTATCCCGAGCAGATGGCTTTCCGCCAGTGGCTCTATGGTAAGATGAAGGAAATCTCCCTGCGCTTCGGTTACCAGGAGTATGAAGGCCCAGCACTGGAAACCCTGGAACTCTACGCCGCCAAGTCCGGCGAAGAACTGGTCAACGAACAGTCCTATGTCTTCACCGACCGCGGTGGCGACCGCATTACTCTGCGACCGGAATTGACCCCCACCCTGGCCCGCATGGTTGCCCAGAAACAGCGCGAACTCCCCAAACCAATCCGCTGGTTTTCCTTCGGACCCTTCTGGCGCTACGAACGACCCCAAAAAGGACGCTCCCGCGAATTTTTCCAGTGGAACCTTGACATCCTCGGTATTGATTCTCCGTATGCTGACGCTGAGATCGTCGCCGTTCTTGCTGAATTCCTGCGTTCCGTCGGTCTCAAACCTCACCAAGTCGGTATCAAGGTCAATAACCGTAAACTTGTCAAGGCGAAAATCGAGGCCCTGGGTGTCATTCCCCAAAAAGTAGAGGGCGTCTACCGTCTGATCGACAAACTTGATAAACTGTCACCACTAGACTGGCTGGCTTACGGCAAAGAATCAATCGGTTTAAGTGATATTGAACTGGATCGCCTGCGCGGCATCATGGCTGATCGTGAAATGTGGCGCGAATCGGAACAACTCGTTTCTTTCTTCGGACTGATCAACGAAATGGGCGTCAGTGATTTTGTCGAGTTCGATCCCGCAGTCATCCGCGGCTTAGCCTACTACACCGATATGGTCTTCGAAGTCTGGGACCGTCAGGGCCAGTTTCGCGCCATCCTCGGCGGCGGACGTTATGCTAACCTGCTCTCTGACGTCGGCGGCGAACCGATGGGCGGCATCGGTTTCGCCATGGGCGATGTCGTCATCAACCTTGTCTTAGAACAATACGGTCTGAAACCAGATCTCCGCCCCTGCCCAACCCGTGTCCTGGTTACGGTTTTTTCCGGAGAACTCATCAGTACTTCTGCCCGGGTCGCCGCCCAGTTGCGCACTGCCGGCATCAACACCGAGCTTTATCCCGATGCCGCTAAACTGGACCGCCAGTTGAAATACGCCAATGCTCACGGCATTCCCTTCGTTATCATCGTTGGCCCGGATGAAGCTGCCGCCGGCAACGCCACCGTGAAAAACCTTGCCACCGGCCAGCAACTGGTGGTCGCTATTGGTGATTTGGCTGGGTCAGTAGCTTAGCAGCGAAGCACGGTCGAGATCGTCGATACGATATCGGGATTTATTATTTCGTTGCGAATCATCCCGACAACCCATCTCCCCTATCGGGAGGCGCAACAATATGGATCGATCAATACCGGAGTGATCTTTATGACGAACTGCAATTCGAGAGGAGCAATCCTTACGTTTGCTCCTCTCGAGTATTCACCTGGAAAGTAAGTAATTTTTCTTACGCCGGCTTGAACTTCGGCATGGAAAATTCGGGGCTGGCGTCATCCCAGACGACGGTCACTGGCATGTCTATCTTGACGTCCTCGGGCTTGATCTCGACGACATTCGAGAGCATGCGGATGCCCTCTTCAAGTTCGATGATGGCGACCACATAAGGCGGGGGTAGTGCCGGATGGTACTGCCGCCGTACGATAATAAAGCTGTAGACTTTGCCTTTACCACTGAGTTTAGCCCAGTCCGCGCCCATGTTCAGGCAGTTTGGACAAATAGGACTTACCGGGAAGTATAACTTGCCGCATTTCTGGCATTTCTGCACTCGCAGTTCATGTTGCTTGCAATAGTCCCAGAAGGGCTTGGTCTCCATGTCGGCTACCGGTAAAGGTCGGGTTAACGGACGGTTCATCATTTCCTCATTACCTCCTGAAAATCACCGTGCTGTGAGTTTGTAAAATTCCGCCGTTGCCGCTGGCCAAAATGTAATGCGGGTCCTTGATCTGGCGCGGACCGTTATTACCCCGGAGCTGCACAACGGCTTCGGTGAGAGGAGTGAAGCCCATGTAATAGACTTCGGAAAGAAGACCGCCCGAGGTGTTGACCGGGAACTCCCCACCAGGACCCGTCCGCCCGTTGGCAAAGAAATCTTTTCCTTCACCCGGCTTGAAGAAACCATAACTTTGCAGAGTAATTTCTACCGTGTAAGTGAAACAGTCATAAATTTCGCAAGCGGAGATATCTTTCAGTGTGATTCCGGCCATTTTCATGGCATCTGCCCCTGATTCCTTAGCTGCGCTCGGACCGGTAAGGTACCGTGACTGGGTAGTTTCGGCGGTGTGATGGTGCTGCCCCCAGCCGCTGATGTAAACAACCGGTTGTTTCAGGTGTTTTGCCCGTTCCGCGGTAGTTACGATGAATGCCCGGGCACCATCGCTTTGCAGACAGCAATCCGCCCGGCGGAAAGGTTCGGCAATCCAGGGTTCGTTGAAATAATCTTCCCGGGTTAACGGTTTGGTATAAAAAGTAGCCCGGGGATTGAGGTTGGCCCATTTGCGGGTATTGACGGCAATATTTACCCAGGTTTCCGGTCCAGTACCGAATTCATACATCGCCCGACGGGCTGCCAGAGCATAGGACATCGGCGCTCCCATTGCCCCGTATGCAAAGTCCGACCCCGCCCGGGGTGCTCCGCCCATAAACATCGGCCGGCCGGACTGTTCCGTAGTAGTATACAGACAGAGCACATAATTTGCCTGACCATACGCCACGGCCATTGCCGCATGCTGGGCGATACAACCAGAACTGGCACCCATAACATCTTCATTGGCGGTAAACCGCAGGTTCATACCCATTTGCGCCGCGATGTTATATGAATGGAAACTCGTCATCCAGGGCTGCATAATCAGCCCATCGATGTCTTCCCTTTTCAGACCCGCATCTTCTATGGCATCTTTGATTGCCTCAAGTGCCAGACGCATCATGTTGGTATCCGGTACTGTCCCTTGTTGTTTGGAGTAACCTACTCCGCACACGGCTGCTTTGTCTCTCAGGTCCTTCAGTTCCAAGCTTTTTTTAACCTCCGAAGAAAACTATATCCATTTTTGCCAATCGTATAGATTATGAACTATTCTTTGATTTTCTTCAAGTCGGATACTCTTCATGAAGGAGGGCGCTCTGCGGCGCGCCCTCCGTTCTTCTCTTTTCGATTTTTCCGCCTTGCGCGGTGAAATTACCTGTACACTCCGTATTTGGCAACGAAATCGATCATCGCCTTTACCAGCCTGGGATCGGCTTCATCAATCGGCATGTGGGTGACGATCAGTCCGCCATCTTTGCCGCATTCATCGATCAGTTTCTTGCAGTAGGCTTCGACCTGCGCTACAGTTCCGACCTGAAGAATGGAAGACGGGACGTCGCCCATGATCGTGGTGTGACCGCCCAGCACTTCTTTGGCTAGTCTCATATTGGTCTGGGCGAAGTGGGCAATGGTTTTTCCTTTCGGGAACTCTTTCAGGAATTCCAACCGCTGGTCCCAGATACCCTCATAGAACGGTACCGGGGTGAGGCCGAGATCGATCAGTCCCATTACTACTTTTTTATAGGTCGGCCAGTAGAAAGTCTTGAACTGGTCGATCGACATGAATCCATCGGAACCGCGGTGCAATGCCATGAAGACTCTCTTGTTCCTGGATACTTTTGCGAAAGTCGCTGCCCGTTCCAAGCTTTGCTGAACATACATTTCACAAACTTTTACCAGTTTATCCGGGACGCGATACATGTCCATCATGGCGCCACGCATCCCCCGCAGGCTGTCCGAAATGATATCGAACGGAGCGCCCGCTCCTCCGGGACTGAGGTTGATGTGTCCCAGGGCTTCCATCTCGGCATCGAAAGTACTCATTTCTTTCTGCATGGCTACCTGAGCTTTACCCGCTTTGACCAGTTTTTCGTGAAATTCGATCTGTTCCGGTGAGGCTAGTACCGAAGCAAACATGCTCAGGGCATTACCATTGGTCAGGTTTCGGAAGACCGGCCATTTTTCCAGGGCGGCCCCGGCATCACAGACCCTTGGGATGAATTTATGCATGATGAAATCGGAGGGGTCCGCCATGAATTCATCGTATTCTTCCTGCTTCATCGGCTCCATTTCGATGGATTGGTGGCTGGAATAATCGGATAGTCCGTGACCCGGCCACTTCATCGTTCTCACGCCGAGGAGTTCCATGGCCACACCGGAACCGACGCCGGTGGACGGCAGGTAGCAGTCGGCATCGAAGTCCAGCAGGGTTTTCTTGCAGGCTTCTTTCCACTGTTTTGCATCATAAAAAGCGGCTTTGGTGGTGATACCGCAATATTTAGCCGGGAAATAAGCCAGACTGAACCGTAAAGGCACTTTATCCGGTACCTTCAGGGCAACAACGTCACTTATCCTTTTTTCCCGCTCTGCAAGCAGTTCTGCAGGCGATTTTTTAGATTTGACCAACCAACACCTCCTGGGATTTTATCATATGAAGTATACACAGCGGGAGGCGATTTATGCAAAAAACAGGTGTCCTGTCTCATCTCAGTGGAATGAATACCGATATGCGCGGTTCGTTGCCGACACCCCGTGTGAGATGACCCCGACCTGTCAGGTCTTCCGCCAGCATGACATCCCCCGGCCCGAATTGTCGCTTCGTGCCGTCGCCCACCTCGATCTCACCC
>JBBITI010000112.1:0-4572 GCA_037440885.1 Dehalococcoidales bacterium
CATCCCCGGAAAAACAGGTCAAGACCGACAGCACTTTTGCCCGCACCGGCTGTAATCTGAACTCCATCGGCTGCCGGATAAACGTGAAAGTAGAAAACGGGCGGATCACCGGGGTAGAGAGTAACGCTGAAGACCGCGAAGCAGGCCTATGCTTGAGGATCGATGGGTTAATGGAATGGCAATACACAGCGGAACGGCTGACCAAACCGCTGAAGAGAGAGTCGACCGGCTGGCGGGAGGTTTCCTGGGATGAAGCACTGAGTTTTATCGCCGATAAATTGACCAAGATCAAAGAAAAATACGGGGCGCGGGCGGTGGTGGTGAATACGGGACAGGCCCTGGTACGGAACGTCAACCGCCGGGCAGCCAAGCGCTTCGCCCGGGCTTTCGGGACTCCTAATTTTACCTCCGGAGACAGTTTCTGTTTCTGGAGCCGGGCCACCGGCCATACCCTGGCCTATGGCATCAACGATTCAGCGGCAAATACCGATTTCGAATATACCAACTGCATATTCGTGATCGGACATAACCCTTCGGAGAGCGGACTACAATCAGAACGCCGCATCCGGGCGGCGAAAGGCCGGGGAGCGAAACTGATCGTGGTCGACCCGCGCGTGATCCCGCTAGCGAAAGAGGCGGATATCTACACACCGATCCGACCCGGCACCGACTGCGCCCTGGTACTCTCGATGCTCAATGTAATAATCGCGGAGAATCTATATGATAAGGAGTTTGTCGCCCGCTGGACACACGGTTTTGAGAATTTCAGGAAACACGTCGAAGGATATCCACCGGAAAAAGTCGCCGAAATCACCTGGATACCGGCAGATACGATCCGGATGATGGCCCGAATGTACGCCACCAACCGCCCGGCAACGATGAGCTCCGGAATCGCCATCGACCATTGCACCAACGGTCTGATGACGAACTGGGCGATTGCGATCATGATCGCAATCTGCGGAAACTACGAGACCGACGGCGGCAACTTCCCGGTTGTGAGACTGATCGACCAGCGGAACGTCGACCAGTTCGCCCCGGAGGAAGCGATTGGTGCCAAATACCCGGTATTCTCCCGGATATGCGGAGAAAGCACCATCGTGCCGTTTGCCGATGCGGTGTTGAACGACAATCCTTACCCGGTAAGAGCACTGCTGGTTCAGTGTGCCAACCCGGCATTGACCATGCCGAACAGCCACCGGGCAAGATGGGCATTACGCAACCTGGACTTGCTGGTGGTGATGGACCTGTTCATGACAGATACGGCCAAACTAGCCGATATCGTCTTACCCGCAGCTAATTGCCTAGAAGTTCCTCAGCTAAGAGAACTGGGAACTTTTCCGCCCAGTTTCCAACTAGCACAGAACGTAATCGAACCCAGCCCGGATTGCTGGCCGGACTGGAAATTCTGGACCGAACTAGCAAGGAAATTAGGATTGGGAGCGGATTATCCATGGCATACCGCGGAAGAATATTTCAATTATTATTTAAAACCATGGGGTTTAAGCTTGTCTGATTTCCAAGCACCTAATTTTATAGCTTACGAACCAGAAGAAAAAGACCGGTCTTACCGCACACAGGGGTTCAAGACACCTTCTGGAAAGGTACAAATTTATTCCGAATACATGGAGAGCATGGGATACGATGCGATGCCGACCTACCACGAACCGGGCGAAGGGCTGATCACCAAACCGGAGATGGCGGAGAAATTTCCCCTGATCATGCTCACTGGAGCCCGGAACCGGTTCTACCACCATACGCAATACCGGAATTTGCCAGCGGTACGCAAACAGTACCCGGAACCGCTCGTAGAGATAAATAACGAGACGGCAGCCCGGCTAGGCATCGCCAGCGGCGACATTGTGACGGTAGAAACGGCACGGGGCAGCATCCGACTGAAGGCTGAAGTGACGCCAGACATCCATCCCCGGATTATCAGCGTACCCCACGGCTGGAGCGAGGTCAACGTCAATTTCCTGACCAGCGACAGTGAAATGGACCCGGTGACAGCTTTCATCGGATTCAAGTCCGTCTTATGCCGGGTTTATAAAGAATAGAGTAAGACAGATATCACCACTGGCTGAGGCAGGTTCGTCTTTCGTCACTCCCGGGGTGACTTATTGACGAACTCATACTTCGACAAGCCCAGTATGAACAGATTTCATGGCTCAATACCAGCGGAATAAGATTTAGTATGAGTGGTTTAGGGTAGTTAGGATAACCCTTCGATAGGTTCAAAGTGAGCGGGATGGGCAGCATTAGCGACCCCGACATAAGCAAAACCACGCTTGGCAAGCCGGTAGTGAATACAGTAGCGAATAGTTGTGAGGAGATGCAGAACAGGCACTACTTTTGCCGCTGGAAATAATCGAGTGCGGCACGAGCAGCGCGAGCGGCACGTTCCATAGTGGGATAAATGGGAATGCCAGCGGCTACGAGGTTGGTCCGGATTTCTGCCATGAGACGGGCGGAGGGGCAAGCGAACCATTCCAGGTCATATCCTTTATCAGGAACGACAGCCAACACCGGTTTACCCTGGCAACCAGCCAGACTGAACCGGTTGAGAAAAGCATCAACCGGGGGAACCGTTTTTCTCTGGTAATGCATCTCACCCATGATAGCGATTAAAAGATGGAAATCAGGGTGGCAGGCCATCAAATTCAATAAATCACCGGCGGTGAAAGTGCCACCGGTGATTGTCATATCTACCGGATTGCTAACCCAATCCCAGAATGGAATGCCCCTCCGTTTCAGTTCCTCACGGATAGAGTCCGGCAGGGGAATGACCTTAAGACCGGCAGCCTCGCATTGATCTGCCGCCATCACACTGGGGCCGCCGCCGCTTCCAGCGATCCCAACATTGGGACCGGAAAGCGACTTGATAAAGGCAAAAGTTACAGCATGGTCCATCATTTCTTCCAAGCTGGTGACAAATAGAGCACCAGCTTGAGTGACCAGTGCCTTCCAGGACTGGAGGGAACCAGCAAGGGCAGCGGTGTGCGAGGCAGCGGCGCGGGAACCAGCTTCGCCCTTACCACCCTTAATGATGATAGTGGGTTTCAATGAAGCAGCCCGGCGCAGGGCACGCAGGAATCTCGGACCATCCTTTACTCCTTCGATATACAGGAGAATAATCTTAGTTTCCGGATCATCGGTCAGATACTCCAGAAAATCGGATTCGTTCAAATCCAGGGCATTGCCAAAGCCGATGACTTTGCTGAAACGCAGGCCGCGCGGAGCAGACAGCAAGATGAGATCGTGGGGGGCATAACTGCTCTGGGAAGCCATCCCGACTGTCCCGGGTTCGGTCGGAAAATCGTCGCTCCAACCGATCCCCAACCGGGGATTATAAAGGCCCATGCAGTTGGGACCGATGATACGCACGCCGCCTTTTTTCGCTCGCCGGAGTACTTCCTGTTCCAGATCGGCATCCTCGGCACGCCCGGTTTCGCCAAAACGACCGGTGTAGAGATGGACCAATTTCACGCCTTTCCGGGCGCAATCATCAATCAATCCCGGGACAGCACGGGCGGGAATTGCCGCAATGACGTAATCGACAGGAGCAGGAATATCATTAATATTCAGATAAGTTTTAATACCGTGGACCTCCGGTTCCTTAAGGTTGACCAGATAGAGATTACCCCGATACCCAAGATTACGGAGACCGGTGACGAAATCGGGGCGGCTGTGGGCGGAAGCACCGACGATAGCGATGGAACGCGGCTGCAACATACTTTCCAGTTGACCCGGCATGGACGATCCTCCCGATACTGTGATGTTCGTTATAATATTGAATAATTATTTTCCCAATAACGAAGCAGGTAGCTGATTATAACGTACAGGTAGTCAAACGGCAAATCGAATCAACGAAAACGATCAGATATGGAGAATTTACCAGGTCCAGGGATTTTTAGGGGTGATCATGTTGCCTTCGCCGTCCTTGTAAGGAGGAGCGGGAGGGAGGGGTAAGACATGAGTAGCATGCAAGATAACGACCAGGGCAGCCAGACCCAGGATGATACCAAACCAGACAAGAACCTTACGTTTTGCAGACATGACAACGATAAATATAGCACAAAAGAAATAAATTTACAGTAAAAAAATCGCCAGCAGAGAGCCTTTTAACAGATTTCTGCAGGTGATAAACCGGATCAATCACAGATAAATCAGCTACCATGACGGGATAAAAGCAGTCTGGCCAACACTAGCGCTAATCCAGCTACGATCACGAAAGCTCCTGCAGTCATGACAACCTGAACCAGGCCGAAAGCGATCATCACCAGATAAAGGTAGTTTTCCAAATTCATAGCCTCGGCATCAGTCAGATGTTTAGCATCGGTAGAGTCGAAGCGTCCGCCGCTTAACAAATCCTGATAGATGGGGGCAATACTGCTGCGGTGCCCGGCAATCAAATCGGCGGTTCTCTGAATGTCGGAAATATTTTTCACTTGTTTGTAAAAGCGGCATGTTGTAGAATTGGGAAGTAAGTTGCACGCGGGAGTAATTCAGTGGTAGAATGCCTGCCTTCCAAGCAGGTCGTCACGGGTTCGAGTCCCGCCTCCCGCTCCATTTTTT
>JBBITI010000113.1:0-4502 GCA_037440885.1 Dehalococcoidales bacterium
GGTGCTGGTGGATTATCTGGCCTTCCGGGACTATTTGCGGCAGAATCCGAGAGCCGTAGAGGAGTACAGCCGGATAAAAACTCAAGCTGCCGCATTATATCCTCATGACATTGACGGCTACACGGATTATAAAAAGGAATTCGTCACAAATATTCTCAGCAGGTTAGATGAGAACCGCAGGCGGGTCGCATCATACCTGGACTCGCTGGACAAAAGCCTGCGATAACAAGCCCTCACCCTTATTATTTGCTTCTTTATAAGTGCCGGAACACCCGCCAGGCTTTTTCCGTACCGTCGGCTGCGATAAGATAAGGACGTACCATGATCATGTTGTTGGCATCTACAACATCGGCGATGTCCCGGTCCGGCTTGAGACTGCCCGTAGTCAGCAATTTCCGGGTGGGATGGACAACGGTGGTCACTTCTTTCGCATGCAGGATATCAATCGCCGTCCGGTCGAAAATGAAGGAATCGGTCGCTGCGGCACAACCTCGAAGCGAAAGCTGAAACTCGTCTGCCCGTTCCATGGCAAACTTCGCCGAGTCTTCGCGGTTCGTCTGACCGCCGCACTGGCACAGCAATACGGCATCCTTGCAAAAAGCGAAAGAATTGGACTGGATGGCTTTCGCTCCGATCCAGGCCATACAGGCGTCATTCATTTCATCTTTAGCCGGCTGCCGTTTCGAAAGCACTTCCATGCCGTATTTTGCATTGAAGAAAGAAATCCGGTCCACTTCGGTAATCACCGGTTTGCCCCCGATCGTCCATTTCATATTATAGTCACAGACGCCGGCGAGGATTTTCTCCCAGGTATCGAGCTTCGAGACGTCAATTATCCGCAGGTTTTTCATTACCTCGCCCAGATCTTCAACACAGCCTTTTTCAAATCCCGGGGCAGCCAGCACATCAAGGACAAATTTCTCGGTGCGGTTCTTTTCTACCAGGAAATCAGTGGTGGCCCGGGTGAGCGGGGAAGATGTCGACATGACACCGCCGAAAGGCGACTTGGTATCGGTCGCCAGGGCAGTTTTCAGGGCTTCAAGCTGAGTCAAGCGTGATGCGTAGACGGCGGGATTGGTATGTTTATTAATCACTACCGATTGCTGCCGTTCATCGCCCAAAAAAGCCATTGTCTTGCTTATTTCAACGGCGACGGCGTAACCGGAAAGGTCGAGGTGGTTGGTGAAACCCATCCCCCGCCCCTCCATGACCTCCGCGTAGGAATTTCCGGGCTCGCCGACAAAACCGGCCTGGTGGGGATTATCACCGCTGCGCAACGGATTGAGGTCGTAGACGACCTGTTTTGTTGTGCCGTCATCAAACGTAAATTCAATTTTCATCTTCTTCGGGGTTGGTGACATCTTCTCTCGCTCCTTCGCTCTTGGTTTTATAAATACAAACGGAATCCGATGGAAGTTCCCTGGAAACCAAGTGATTCGTAAAACTTATGGGCTTCTTTACGGTGGTTGTTGCTGCTCAGGCTAATGCGATAACATCCGTTGCTTCTGGCTTGAGATACTGCATATTCCATCATCATGCGCCCAATACCGGTGCGCCGCGATGCTTCATCAACAATCACATTCTCGACCAGCGCCCAGGGCAGACCTTTATGGGAAAGATTCGGGATGATAATCAATTCCAGAGATCCGACAACTTCACCATTTTCCTCGGCAACGACCTGTTCCATCCCGTGATATGATTTGATACAATCGAACACTTTTCGGTAATCGCCCGGAGTCGGTTGTTTGCCCTCTTCAGCCGTTGAGGTGGTTATTTCCAATTGCCGGTATAAGTCCAGTATCCGGGGAATATCTTTTATCTCCGATTTTCGGACAATTGCCATCTTTTTGTCCCACCAGTGGTATACTGCTTGGTAGACTCTGGGTTTACCGCCCGCATAATTCCTAGTAAATATCGCCCCGGAAAATGGTTTGCTCACGCGCCGCGCCGACAGAGATAATTTTCGCCCGGCAACCGCTTAACTCTTCGATCCGCCTGATATAATTGCGGGCAGGCTGCGGCAGGCGGGAAAACTCGCGCACGTCGCTGATCGGGGTCATCCAGCCAGGTAATTCTTCATAGACCGGTTGGCAGCGTTCCAGTACCGAAATATCGGCCGGGAAATAATCAATCGTTCTGCCATCAACCCTGTAAGCCGTGCAAATTTTTAATCCGGGAAAAGTGTCGAGGATATCCAGCCTGGTCACGATGGCGCCGGTGAAGCCATTCACCCGGCGGCTGTAACGGGCTGCTACACCGTCGAACCAACCGCAGCGGCGCGGTCGTCCGGTTGTAGCACCGTATTCACCGGCGATCTCGCGTAACCTGTCCCCGGTGCTGTCTTCAAGGTCGGTAGGCATCGGTCCGTTGCCGACGCGGGTACAGTAAGCCTTATAAATACCGTACACTCGTTTCATGTGGATCGGTCCGATACCCGCCCCCACAAGCCCCATCGGCGAAGATGAAGTACAGAAGGGATAAGTACCGAAATCCGGGTCAAGCAGAGTGCCTTGCGCCCCCTCCAGCATGACCGGCTGATCATTCTTCAAGGCTTCGTCAACCATCATAAGCGTGTCTTTGATGTGCGGACGCAGCTTTTCCCCATAGCTCATATACTCATCGTATATCCTGGCCGCTGAAAGCGCCTCTGCTCCGTATGCTTTCACGATGATGCGGTTTTTCAGTTCCAGCACCTGGCTTAATCTTTCCTTGAAATACTTAGGATTCAGCAGATCGCCAGCCCGAATACCGTATCTGGCTGTTTTATCGGTGAAAGCCGGACCGATGCCTTTCCCCGTGGTGCCGATCGCCCGGTTACCGAGCGCTTTTTCTTCCAGTTGTTCGAGCAGCAGGTGATAGGGCATGATCAGATTAGTACGGTCGCTGATAAACAAACGGCTGAAATCGTGAACCCCTTTGGATTTCAGATCATCCATTTCTTTTAAAAGCGCGGCAAGGTTGAGCGCCACGCCATTCCCGATGATACAGGTAGTGTGCGGATAAAAAATACCTGCAGGCACCAAATGCAGGATGAATTTCCCATGATGGTTGACAATTGTGTGACCGGCATTATCGCCTCCGGAGAAGCGGACCACCATCTTCGCCTTTTCCGCCAGGAGGTCAACGATTTTCCCCTTTCCCTCATCACCCCACTGAGCGCCAATCACCGAAATAACCGGCATTGAATTTACCTCCCTTAGCATCACCTGCCTGTCCGTACTTCATATCAAGCCCGATGAGCGCGTTTTTTCCCGTTACTCACTCCAGGACGTTCCAGGCAGGTAATACCTGTTTAACCCTATGTTCTGGTCTGCTTCCAGGTATGATATAACCGCTGTACAACCGTCACCGAACTCAGGAGAATTATTATTCCCAGGATAACGAGCAGTACGATGTTGAACCGGCTGAGGAAGAGACCGATCACCAGCGCAGCAATCCTTTCCGCCCGGGTAAATATACCCACCTGACAGTCGAGCCCTAGTCCTTCGGCTCTGGCCCGGGTATAGCTTACCATCAGCGAACTGACTAAAGCAGTACCGCACAGACCAACTCCAATTACCGACCCGTCTCGGGCATAATAAATCAGCAGACCGATGAAAATTGCAGCTTCGGCGAGTCGGTCCAGCGATGAATCAAGAGCCGCTCCAAATTTAGTAACCCGGTTGGTACTCCTCGCTAAAGCCCCATCCAGTATATCAAAGATACTGGCAAAAAGCATTACCAGCGCGGCAGCGATGAATTGATCATAGACAATCAAAAACGCTGCCACTACCGTGATGAGCAATGAGCAAACCGTCAGCGCATTAGGTGTGACCGGTGTTTTAGCCAGTAACCGAATTACCGGACCGGTAAGGTATCTGGCCATCACCTTACGCCACGCCTGCAATCCGTTAACCGACTTTGTTTCAGGCAATACGGGCCGCCTTTTCATTATCTTGCGGAGCTTGTTTCACAACCGGCAGTGGCGACGGAGTTTTCCCGCACTTCCGGATGACCTGTTCGTAATAAGCCACTACCAGCCGGGAGATCTGGTCCCAGTCAAAATCGCGTGATCTCTGTAATCCCTTCTCTCCCATCTTCCGCCGTAGCGGTTCATCCTCGAGCAGTCTGATCAGGGCTTTTGCCAAAGCTCTGCTGTCTCTGGGTGGGACCAACAAACCTTCCTCGCCGTCCGTCACGACAGTTCTATAGCCGCTGATATTGGTGGCAACGATGGGCACTCCGGTAGCCATAGCTTCGATCAGGATGATCCCCTGGCTCTCCCGTCCGGTTGCCGGCACGCAAAAAACATCGGCGGTCCGGAAATACTTCGGCAAATCGGAGTCGGAGGCATAGCCGACAAAAAGGACATCCTTGTCCAACCCTTCTTTTTTCACCCAGTCTTCATATCCCTTGCGAAGCCGGGTTCCGGAGCCCACGATAATCAACCGGGAATTGGGAATCTGGCGTATCACTTCTTTAAAGGCAGGGATATGAAGACTGGGTGAAAAAAGAAGGGTTGG
>JBBITI010000114.1:0-4361 GCA_037440885.1 Dehalococcoidales bacterium
TGCCGCACAAATTCTCTTGCTTTAGCAAGCATCAGGTTGGTACGCTCCAAATCGATAATGTGAATTCCGTTTCTCTTGGTGAAGATATACTTCTTCATTCGCGGGTCCCATCGGCTAGTCTGATGCCCGAAATGAGCCCCCGCCTCCAGAAGTTCTTTTATTGTCGTATCTGGCAAGGTAAACCCCCTATTTTAAAGCTGGTTCCGGTTTCCGGATTTTTATCGCAAACTCCAAAAGTATAGCATATCAATTGAGTCTCATACAATACAAGCTTCGCTTCTGTCACAGCACCCCCTGTTAATATTAAAGCAATCGTCCACAAACGATTGCCTTGCCTCACTATGGCAATTCCAAATTCGGCAACCGGAGGTGCCGCTGTGATACAATATCAATATAAATAACTGTATGCTAAACTGGAGGGAATATGACGGAAAATAATTCTCTCATCATCTCCAGCCGGCCGAAACTGCGGCAGCCTCATATCATCTGCGGCTTGGACGGTTGGGTGGACGGCGGCGGTGTTGCGACCGGAGGACTAAAATTCCTCATCCGCCAGTTCCGCGCCGTCAAATTCGCTGAAATGACTACCCCCCGCTTCCACATCTACCAGATGCCTGGTGGTGAAGGTACCCGGCCGCCTTTTAAAATGGAAGACGGCTTGATTGTGGAAACCCACTACCCCACCGACGAATTCTTATATGCCATCAACCCGTCCTCAGACCACGACCTTATTTTCTTCCTCGGCACCGAGCCCAACCTCTACTGGGAAGAATATGCTGACAATATCACCAACCTGGCCCGGGAGTTTAAAGCTACCCGACTGTATACTATGGGCGGCATCCTCGACCGGACCCCTTACACCCGCTGGCCGCGCCTCACCTGTACCTGCACCGGTAAAGAAATCCGCGAAATTATGGAATCCTATAACGTCATCTTCTCCACCCGCGAAGGCCCTGCCAGTTCAAACCTCCTTATCCTTAACGCCTGTAAAAAAATCGGTCTTGAAGGTGTCAACCTCACCGTCCGGGTACCCTATTACCCGGAGTTCAATGTCGCCATCAACTTTAGCCCCAAATCCATTAAAGCCATCCTTGTCAGATACAATCACCTCGCCCATCTCAACCTTAATTTCGAGGAACTCGATAGCGCTATCCAGGAACTCGATGGCAAGCTTGACTTCGTCCGGCAACAAAACGCCCAATTCAATACTTACCTCGAAGAACTGGAAAAGTCGTATACCGAGTTGCCTTACGAGGAACCAATCGACCTCTCCGCTAAAGATGCTATCAGCTTCGCCGAAGAGTTCCTCAAGCAGAACAAAGACCGCCCTGCCGGATAATCATCCGCTATTGTCTCCAAAACACTCGTGCACCCATATGTCAGTCGGACTGGTAACCCCGTTAACACCATCCCGTAAAAATGCTGTGTCCCCTGTCACTCCGGGGCAGCTTGTTTTTTCCTGTCATTCTGAAGAAGCAGAGCGACCGAAGAATCTTGGGGCGGTGCGGTCAACCTCACGTTCATAAAGAGCGTGACGAACTATGATCCCTCCGTTCGTGATGAGTCTGCTGTTCGTGGTGAGTATATCGAACCATAACGGCAAGTACACTTCCGTCAACCCGTGATAATAAATAACCTCAACCTCGCCATCATCATCCGCGCCCTCCCCTGCCCCGACCGCCTCTGCCGCACCATGGAAATCTGGGTGGCGCCGATCTTCCCTTTCTAAGGGAAGATCAAGAAGATTCGTCTCCTGCCGGAATTGATCCGTCACCGGTAAGCGGAGATAAGAAAGAAGATGAGGTAATACTAGATAATCAGATTGCCCTGTCTAGATTGCGTTGATTATCTTTAAAAAAGTCGGTTTTTTTATGTTAATTGCTACTCATACTCTTACTTACCGGTGCTTTAATTTAATCTGCCATCGTGATAAATTAAGGAATTCGGTTCGTGAGAACCGTAAAAATCGCCTGGAGGTGTTAATGGGAACCGGATCAGTTTTTAATTTTGTAGCCACGGAGTGCCGTCCCGATGATGATGCTAGATTCAATAAATGGTATGACGAAGTTCATATCCCGATGCTGTTCAAATACTCCGGAATGCTCGGCGTAACCCGTTATAAACTGGCCGATGACAGTTCCGGGCAAGCCCGCTACCTGGCAGTTTATGAGTTTAAGGATGCCGCCTCGCTGGCTGCTTTCGAAAAAAGCCCCGAACTGGCCGCTGCCCGTGACGAGATGGCTCAGTCATGGCAGGGTAAATTTACGATTAAATGGCGTGCACCTTATACCCCGCTGAAAACCTGGAAAAAGTAAACTCTGCTCTTCCGGCAGCATCACTCCGGGCGCGTTCTAGTTGCCGCTCTTTCTATCTATACTAAACTGATTGGGTATGTCATATTTGTTTTTTTTCTGGTAAAATATGACGCATTTACTATCTATGACAGGCTGAAATTTTATTCAGGAGGTATCTATTAAATGACTGAAAAAGACCGCGTATACAAATTTCTCAATCCGGTCGGTATCCAGATACCGGTTAAGCTGTATCCCCTCGCCCCCCGCCTCACGTCGCTCGACGGCAAGGAGATCTGGCTCAGCATCACCGGCGAACCGGATATCACCATCCCCCTGGAAAAGCGACTCAAAAGTGATTACCCCAATGTAAACTGGAAAGTGAAGAAGACCTACGGCCCCGTCCAGGTGCCGTTGTCCGACGAGGAAATGCAGACTGCTGATGCCCTCATCCAGGGCGTCTGCTGGTGAAGCGGCGCCGTCTGGGGGCAGTTGCCCTATATCGCCGACCTGGAAAAAGCCGGTATCCCCACTGTCCTGATTGACCTGTCCGACCAGGAAGAAATGGTCAAACAGGAGGCTATGGTCAACGGGGTGCCCCATGTCCGTTATGTCCATGCCTCCCGCACCCTGCCCGGGCCGATCGACGTCGACAATCTCATCGGACCGGTCATCGACGGCCTGCTCCGTCCCTTGACCGCCAAAGAGAAAGAGAGCGGGGTCTATAACCCGCAGCAGCAGCGCATCATCTTCGAAGGTACACTGGAAGAAGCCGATGCCTTCTTTGCACAGACCCGTTTTGTGCCCAAACCGCTGGCAGCACCCATTTCTGTCTATACCGACGGACTGCCTGTTCGGCTGCCCACCGAGGAACGGGTACGGGAAATGCTGAAAGGCACCAGCCACCGCCCGGAAGAAATGATCACTTACCGGGAAGACCGTCGCATCATGGGTGGCGAAGAAATGAAAAAAGGCGAGTTGGTCCGCTTCCAGCCCATGAAATGGACGGCCACCGTGGAAAAGGTCGCCACTATTGCGGTCATGGCCGGTTGTCGACCGGAGCAACTTCCGGTCGTCCTCGCTATCGCTGAGTCCGGCGTTCCTACCGGAACCACCGTTTACGCTAACCTATGGACTTGTGTCAGTGGTCCTATTGTCAAGGAGATCGGCATGAATGCCGGACTGGGTATGCTCGGTCCGGGCAACCCGGCCAACTCTGCCATCGGCCGTGCCTATCAGCTCATGGCGGTCAATCTGGGCGGGGCGGTCCCGGGCATCAACCGCATGAGCAGCATCGGCAGCCCGATCAACCGCGCCGGCCTGTGCTTTGCCGAAGATGTTGATAGTCTGCCCCCCGGCTGGAAAGGTTTGAACGAGGAACGCGGATTCCGCAAGGACGAAAATGTTGTGATGGTCATGTGGACCGAAGGCGGCATGGATGGTGCCCAGTTCTCTCCCGGCGGCTACCGCGCTTTCCAGAAGTCCGGTCACGGCGGAATTGCCCGCCGTCTTTGTGTTAAAGGCAAGCCCGGCCCGCATAACTTCTTCGATTTCATCCTCCCCGGGATCTGGGCAGGAGGACGTGAAGGCCCGCGTACCTTCATCATCGTCCATGAAATGGCTCAGCACCTTTACGAACTGGGTTACAAATCAAAGAATGCAGTCTATAAATACATCTGGGAGAAAGGCAAAGAACCACTCGGTGAATACCGCAAGCGTTCATGGGTCGATCTCACCACCAACGGCTGGACCGGCATCGACCGGCAGTCGGGCAAACCCTGGAAAGAACTCCCGGATGAACACATGATCTCCGTCGCCGGTGATGTCCCCGACGATAATTGCATTATCGTCTGCGGCTCGGATGAAGAGGTCTGCGTCCAGATGACCGGGGGGCCGCGCAGTGGGCTCGGCGCTAACCCATTCTACCGGATTGATAACTGGAAATAACCTGATATTTATTTGTTTCTTCCTGTTCCTGCCGGTTACTCAGCAGGAACAGGAAGAATACTATCGTCGGGGGGGTATTGATCCATTTAAAATCGGTTATTGTTAGAAAATGGACGGCCCACG
>JBBITI010000115.1:0-4203 GCA_037440885.1 Dehalococcoidales bacterium
ATCCGATATTCTAGCAAATCCCCAGCTCGCCGCCCGGGGTTTCTGGCAAGATATCGAGCACCCAGAACTCGGGACTACTATCTCCTATCCCGGAGCCTTCGTTCTCGGTTCTGCCTGTTCCCCGGGGATATCCCGGCGTGCCCCGCTCATCGGTGAGCATAACAACGAGATTTATCAGCAAGCGCTTGGCATGTCGCCGGAAGAATTATTGAGTTTGCAACAGGCTGGAATAATTTAGAGTTAACAAACAATTTACGGAGAGGTAAAATGCAAAAGGAACTCCTCGCAGGTATCAGGGTAATCGACTTTACCTGGGCGCTCACCGGCCCGATCGCCACCAAGCATCTTTCCGACCTCGGCGCCGAGGTAATCAAGATCGAGACCAGAGTCCGGCCGGATATTCAACGTACCGGCGCAAAAACAGGCAGCTTTAATCAACATAATACCGGTAAACTGGGCATTACCGTTAACCTTAAAAAGCCCGATGGTCTGGCATTGGTCAAACAGCTTATTGCCCGTTCCGATATCGTCGTGGAAAACTTCGCCGGCGGTGCCATGGAAAAAATGGGTTTAGGTTATTCCGTCCTCAAAGAATTGAAGTCTGATGTCATCATGCTTGGCTCCTGTATGCAGGGACAAACCGGGCCTTTTGCCCGGCATCCAGGCATCGGTTTCCGTTTGACCGCTCTTTCCGGTTTTAACCATATCACCGGCTGGCCGGACCGGTCGCCGGGATGGATCGGCGCTTTTACCGATTTCATTGCGCCCCGTTTCATTATCCTTGCTATTATGGCTGCCCTGGATTACCGACGCCGTACCGGTCGCGGACAATATCTCGATGCCTCCCAACTCGAAGCCGGTGTCCAGCTCATGGCACCGTTACTTTTGGACGCTGCGGTTAACAAGCAACCGTCCGACCGCATGGGGAATCGTTGTCCCTACGCTGCTCCCCACAATGCCTACCGATGCCTGGGCGATGATCGCTGGTGTGCTATTGCTGTATTTAACGATATCGAGTGGCAGAGCTTCTGCCAGGTTATAGGCAATCCCGCTCTCGCCCATGATACTCGGTTCGCTACGTTGTTAGCGCGTAAGCAGTACGAATCTGAACTGGATGCCCTTATCAATGCATGGACTTCCAGTCGCACCGCTGAAGAAGTAATGCATACCCTGCAATCCGCTGGAATCCCGGCTGGAGTTGTCCAAACCGGTGCCGATCTAATGGACAATGATCCCCACCTGCAATCACGCCACTTTTTTTCCGAACTGGAACATCCTGAGATCGGGAAGTACCGCACTAATTCCGGAGCGCATTTCGTTCTCTCGAAATACCGATACGACTTGAAAAGGGCGCCTCTCCTGGGTGAACACAACGAATATGTCTTCAAGCAAATCCTCGGTCTTTCCGATCATGCTTATGACCGACTGATAAACGAAGGCGTACTCTACTGATACCTGTGCGGCACCACTCCTTTTTCCAGGCCTTCGCTTCGCAACCATTCGTCGGAAAATAGTTGTCTTGATTGTATTCACGCCGTGTAAAGGGCTAATCCAGTTCGACATTGTTGATAATACTGAAGAATGACCCTCAACAGAACCATTTTTGCTTTAAATCAAGCATCTCCATATAATCTTTGGTTGTAGTCATCGGAAGGGAGGTTATCATGGAAAGAAAGCAATACGATGTCGTCATCAAGCTCATCGGCAATCAGAAGCCTTGCCACAGCGGCCACAAAGTGGGCGAGGAGTGGCTCTGGCAGGATAGAACACCAGCCGGTATCTGCTGGGCCGCCTATAACTCCATCTTTCCCTTTGCCATCGTCCTCAAGTACGGCGGCCTTTTTCCCTGGCAGCAGGACCCTGATGTCATCACCGCTTCCTGCCCGGACCAAGAAGTGGCTAATGTCTTCGAGTTAAGACGCGTCCCTAAAAAATAGCAGGCATTTTTGAATGGGAAACAATCGTTAATTGATTTATCCGTCAGCGTAAATCAACATATTTGATCATGTTATTCACTCGATTCGAGGATTAAGGAGGTAGTTTTTGAATAATACTGATTTGGCAAACCTGATCAAAAACCGTCGTTCGATCCGTAACTGGCAGGATAAACCCGTACCGGAAGATCTTATTATGCAAGCCATCGAATTGGCCACCTGGGCACCTAATGGCGGCAACCAGCAAAACTGGCACTTCTACGTAATTATCAACAAGACTACCATCAAGGACATTGAAAACGCAGTAAACGCCGGGCGCAACCTGATGGCCTCCTGGCCGGAAACCAAAACCATCGGCGGTTTCCCCGCTCCTCCGCCACCCACACCCGGTCAACCTCCAGCCCCCCCACGCTCCCCACTCTCCACCGCACCGGCTATCATCGCCGTGGGAACTATGCGATCCGAAAACCCGATGGCTCGACTGTTCGCCGCCCGGGCGCAAACCGACCCCGTCGCCGCCCGTATGGCCGAATGGAATACAATCATTGACTCCCGTATCCAGTCGGTGTCTGCCGCGATCGCTTATCTGTTGCTGGTGCTGAATCAGATGGGACTGGGTGCCGTCTGGATGACCGGACCTCTCCCCCAGTCAAAAGGCGAAGTGGAGCGGCTTCTTCAATGCCCCGCCGGTATGGATATCGTGGCACTGATTCCGTTGGGTTACCCGGCAGAGAGTCCCACCCGCACCCGTCGACCAGTCTCAGAAGTAGTCACCATGATCAGATAGCCCGTCTGTAGAATCCATGAAGCTGAACTGCCCCCGACCCCAACCCCTAATTTCTTTTCTTTCTCGGGGGCAGTTCGACGAACTCTATTTGATGACAATATTATCTTGAAAATAACGTGGCCAGTAACAAGATAACGGATTGGTCATCAACTTTACGTTGGTACTTATCATCGCATACGAACAGCCCAGTAGCTTCTCGTCGTTTATCTTTAGTCGCATATCCCAATCTTATGCGAACCAAGGCTGCGGATGCTCATCTTGTATTTAACAAGACAACGTATTGACAGAAATATGGAGAGTGTGTTAGATTGCTGACACATAGTCGTATCATATATATCGGTTACGATTAATAATGTTTATCTTATCCGATAATCATAGGGAATTGTATTTGAACAAGGTGATGCCGATGAAAGACGACATCTCGAAGTTTATGCAGAAGAGGTCTACCGCGACTCTCCGCGTCTGAACAGTGCGTCTGGAATTCGTCAAGAGCCATTAGCCACACCAGACCGAAGCTGTCACTCTTCTACATGGCACGATATGTCATAAGAGTAAAGTTTGCATTTCAAAATACGATAAGGAGGGACAGTTCATGAAGAGGTTATTGTGTGTTTTGCTCTACTTGACGGTTATCAGTCTGTTCTTCACTTCTTGTGGTGGGGCCGGGCAACCTACGGCAACCACCCAAACCAGCCCAACGACCACGGTTACTTCGAAGCCGGCTCAGACGGTGACTACGATACCATCTGACAAGCCCAGATATGGTGGCCAGATCGTTGCTTCGACCACTACGAACTGGCAGGACTTTGATGAAGTGGTCGGCAGCCCGATAGTTTTCAACCATACGATGCGTTTCACCAATGAAGAGTTGTGGATCGGCGATTTCTCCACGGGTCCAGCTGGTACGAACGAGAACCCGACCGGAGGCACCCGGGTGATGACATTCATGACCGGTTGCCTCGCCGAGAGTTGGAACTTCGACGAATGGGATACCGGGAAGCTGGTCTTCAAGATCAGGAAGGGAGTACGTTTCGCGCTCGATCCGAACAGCGCAGCCAGCCGGCTGGTCAACGGTCGGGAGTTGACAGCTGACGACGTGGTTTACTCCATTAAGGCAGTGACGACCAATCCCGCGGCCTACATCTACTCGGCTTCCATACCTCTGAGGAAAGCCGAGCTAAGTGCCCCCGACAAATATACCTTTGTCATCAAGGCTGATCCGCCGGTTTCAGCATGGTTTCTCCGAATAACCGACTTCATTCGCGTAGTGCCGCGCGAAGTTGTCGAAAGGTACGGCAACATGAAGGACTGGCGCAACTCGGTGGGCTCCGGTCCATGGCTACTCAAGGACGTGGTCGACAACAGTTCGGTGACATTTGCCCGGAACCCGAACTACTGGATGACAGATACAGGCAAAGCCGGCAAAGGTAACCAGCTTCCATACGCCGACAGCGTCAAATTCCTCGTCATCGTTGACACCGC
>JBBITI010000116.1:0-3916 GCA_037440885.1 Dehalococcoidales bacterium
ATGTCGAGCTATAAGGAGCAGCCAGGTAATAATCAAGAGGAAGACTCCCGGTAACGACGTGATCATCCACCAGCTTAAGGGTGATGTATTTGCGCCATTCTCTGGGGTCGGTTAACGGATAATCGACCCGATGAAAATCGAGGATATCGCTGCTAGCTTTGCGAGCGAGTGAAGCATGAATAATGAGTTCACTCAGGGTCAAGCGGGTCAGGCATTCGAGATAGCGTCCGAGTTCGTGAGGGTTACGGACGTAAGTATTGGCGGCTTCACTCTGCTTGATCGAATCAAGCCACCAAAGCCCTGCCTGTAGCATGCGTTCGCTTTTATAGGCGCCGCAGTGGATCTGCATCACTTTGCAGAGGCCGGCTTGCAGTTCTTTCCAACCAACTTCACCCCCTGAACCGATGCGTTGGTAAACACGAGTTTTTTCGGCTTCGATTTGAGAACGAAGTGGGATCAATTGGTCGGCCGAACCGGCAAACGCTGCAGCCTTGCGTCCGGCATAGCGTCCGGTAGTAGCGGCCCCGGGATGGCCCCCGTTCTGCCCGGCGATCTGGTTACCGGCGGCATAAAGGCCGGGCAGGGAAGTCCGTAAGTCCCAATCGACGACGAGCCCACCGCTGCCCCAGCCACCGCCTGCGGAGGCACTGCGCCAGAGGGGCGGCCCAAGCCCTTCGCCACCTACTTCATGTTCGGTGATCGGGGCATACAGCATATCTTTATCCGGGTCGAATCCGGCTTGCCCATAAAGCTGGTAGACCGGTACCCGGGTCTTGCCTTCATTCGCAATCATCATGCCCCAGATAGCCCGGCGCTCATGTTCAGGCATGCCAGGGAGGTCGGCGTAGAGCGGCAAGGCTAGTTCGCCCCGGGCGATCATATCGGGAAGGTCGGGGGTGGGGGTGGCGCCGATCTTGTGTTGGGTGCGATCGGATACATTCTTTAAAATATTTCCTTCGCGATCGATCCAGGGAACTTCTTTTCCGTTGGCATCGACGATAGTACAGGGAAACCAGGTATTGGATGGGCTACCGATACCGAAACGCGGCCATCCGAAACTGCCATGAACCGGGCCTTTACTGCGTTCCATGAGAGTGAGTTCGGCGCCGGCCCGCCAGGCCATGGCGGTACCTTCGCCGACATTATTGGGATCATCAAGGTGTACCGCCGAACCCGCCAGCTCGGTATTGAAAACCCAGATGCCGGAGTACTGGGCAGTGCTCAGGATGGTGGCTTTCGACTGGAAGACGTAAAATTCACCGGTACGCACGTTTAGTCCGGTGGCACCGATGACCCGGGAGCCGGGTTGGCCGTCCTCTGTCAGAAGGGAGGTGGCCATAACGCGGTCGAAAACTTTAATGCCAAGACGAAGCATTTCTCGGTATAGAACCGGTTTTACTTTTGCGCCACCGGCGACGCGGATATTGGTGCGGGAGGTATAGTCGTAGGCGAACATCAATTTAGTTTTTGCGTCGCGGAAAGGGGCACCGACGAACTCATCGTTCTCATCGCGCACCATCAAACCCATACTTTCGACATCCTGGAGAGCATCCCATGATTCCCGCATAATAATGTAGCTGACCATGCCGTTGATATAGGAGCGGTTGCGGGCACTGGTTTCAGCGGCGAGTTCCAGATCCGAGGTGCAACAGGGATTGCCGTAAGCAGCCCCCCAGTGATCCACCCCGGCGCCGCTGCAACCGCTGTGGACGGTGGCTCCTTTTTCGATAACAGTGACAAATGCACCACGCCGGGCGGCATTGATGGCCGCATGGCAGCCGGCAATACCGCCGCCAATGACCAGGACATCGGTAGAGAAGTCATTTTCTTTGCCATAGCGCACCGGGTAAGGCCAGGAAAGGGCACCCCGACCAGTCATTTCTGCATACACGGCAGTCTCACCTTCCTTAATTTTATTTTCCGGCAACGAGCTGCGGTTCAATGATAAATATCCAATATGATATGACTAAGTAGATTATAATAGTCTACTATATATTTTGTCAACTGTTAAAAAAGGGGGTTGGGGTAGGGGTAAATTGGTTTGTAGGGTGGATTACGGGACGAAGGAAGGCGTTGTCAGGCTTGACTTCCGGACGGTAAATGGCGATAATGTTTGATGGTACAAAGACTGCTGGTTGTGCCTGTCAACAATCCCCGATAGCTCAACGGTAGAGCGGGCGGCTGTTAACCGCTAGGTTCTAGGTTCGAATCCTAGTCGGGGAGCCAATGCCTACGAACAGAGGCGAGAGCCTCTTTTTTAGCTTTGTCTTCCAACAAAACAACCGATTGTAAAACGAGAAGAACTAGCTCGTTTATCGTCCCCCTCCGGAGTTTCCAGACAATGAAAAAACAACAAATTACCTTGACTTCCCTTCTCTAACGACGTTATATTTGTAACAAACCCGCGCCACCTGACTGGAGGAATATGGAAACCAGAAACCCGAAGCAAGCCAAAGAACGCATGATTCACGTCCGCTTGCCTGAAGCAATGCATAAAAAAGTTCGTGTCCGCGCCGCAGAAACCGACCAGACTATACAGGATTGGGTTTTTGAGGCTATCAGGCGTGAGTTGGATCGGCAGGATAAAAAGGATCAGAAACATGAATAACCATAATGCCAGGTTAGATATAAATACTTTAGAATCGTGGCTCTGGGAAGCCGCCTGTGTCATCCGGGGCCCGATTGATGCTCCCAAATTCAAGGACTATATCCTTCCCCTGATCTTCCTGAAACGGCTTTCCGATGTCTTCGAGGATGACTTACAGCAGCTTGGGAATACAGCAAAATATGTTGACGCTGACCACAGCCTGGTGCGCTTCTATATCCCGAACAATGCCCGCTGGCCGAATGTCGCGCGTCAAACAACTAACCTGGGCGAGTATCTGACCGATGCCGTACGAGCGGTGGCCAGGGAGAACCCTAAACTTAGCGGTGTTATCGATGTCAAGGACTTTAACGAAACTGCCGCCGGTGCCCGTATCCTCGGTGATGACCGGCTGCGGGCGCTTATCCAGAGGCTTTCTCAATACCGATTAGGACTAAAGGACGTTGAGCCGGATATC
Source organism: Dehalococcoidales bacterium (assembly GCA_037440885.1). Classification (GTDB taxonomy): domain Bacteria; phylum Chloroflexota; class Dehalococcoidia; order Dehalococcoidales; family UBA2162; genus JBBITI01. The sequence goes on from JBBITI010000116.1 coordinate 3,063, forward strand.
TTGGGAAGGGCTTACGAGTATCTTCTTCGCAAGTTTGCCGAAGGCCAGGGCCAGAGCGCCGGCGAGTTTTATACCCCTCGTGAGGTAGCTGTCTTGATGGCCCGCATCCTTGACCCGGACCCGGGTGATGAAATCTATGACCCCGCCTGCGGCTCCGGCGGCCTCCTGGTGAAGTCGTTCCTTCGTTTCAGAGAGAAATACGGCGCAACTCCTAATGTGGCTCCCCTCCGCTTCTACGGACAGGAAATTAACTCTACCACTTTCGCCATGGCGCGGATGAACGCCTTTATTTACGACATGGAGGCTGAAATAGCCATCGGCGATACCATGAACCGCCCCGCTTTCACCAATGCCGACGGCTCACTGAGACGGTTTAACAAGGTTACCGCCAATCCGATGTGGAACCAGAACTTTGCCGTAACCACCTATGAGCATGACACCTACGGCCGCTTTACTGCCGGGATTCCGCCCGCCAGCAGTGCCGACTGGGGCTGGGCGCAGCACATGTTCGCCTCGCTCAACGACCGGGGCAAGATGGCGATGGTCATTGATACGGGCGCTGTTTCCCGCGGCAGTGGCAACCAGGGCTCCAACCGCGAACGGGATGTCCGCAAGGCCTTTGTGGAACGGGACTGGGTTGAAGCGGTCTTACTCATGCCGGAAAACCTGTTCTATAACACAACCGCCCCGGGCATTATCTTGATCCTCAACAAGGTCAAACGTCATCCAGGCGAAATCCTGCTGATTAACGGCTCCAGCGAGTTCCTCAAGGGACGCCCCAAAAACTACCTCAGCGAAGATAACATCAAGCGGATTGCCGATGTGTACCTGGGCTGGCAGGAAGCAGAGGGACT